>CAJQKK010000131.1 GCA_905478895.1 uncultured Flavobacteriales bacterium
CCGAAGAACCGCGCCTCGTTGTTCACGCACGCGATCCGCGCGACCCCGCAGAAATCAAGCGCCACATCGAACGGGCGTACCGCCGGGAATTGCAACAACGCCTGGACATGCTCGTGCCAAAATGGGAGCAACGCCTCGGCGTGAAAACCACCAAGATTCGCATCCGCGCTATGAAACGCAAGTGGGGGGCATGCCGCACGCGCACGGGCGACGTCGTGTTCAACCTCGAGCTCATCAAGCACCCGCCACGCGCCATCGAATATTTGGTGTTGCATGAACTCGCTCACTTGATCGAGGCATCCCACAACGCCCTTTTTCAGGCTATCCTCACCGAGCACATGCCGGATTGGCGGGAAGTCGAGGCGATGCTAAACGGACCCCGTTGATGGCAGCTGCTTCAGACGGGAGAAAATCAATGAGCCCACTTTAACTTCCTCTATTTTTCTCGATATTGCATCCATGATGACCCGGAGCACGAACACACAAGGAACCGCCGCTCGCATGCGCGCATTCACAGGTATGGCATTGATCTTTGGAGCCCTTGCTCTGATGTCGCACCACAACGGTGTCGCGGAAGAACAAAACAAAGACCGCACAGGAGCTCCCGGCAGCCAGCAACCGTGTTCGGCCTGCCACAATTCGGGCTCCTACGACGTGACGCCTTCCATTTCGGTATATCCGTTTGAAGGAGCCGATACCCCGGTGACTACGTTCGTTCCGTTTACCGAATACTACGTGGTCTTCGAAGTGGATGCCTCGGGCGCACCGGCGGGGTATGGCTTTCAGGCCACAGCCGTATTTGGGAATGGTGATAATGCAGGCACGTTCATCTCCTGTTCGGACAATGCACAACTTGAAGATGTGAATGGACGGCACATTGTGGAGCAGAATGACCTCAGCCCTTCCAATACATTCGGTTTGTTTTGGGGCGCTCCGGCGGGCGGCGAAGGTCCGGTAACATTTTACGCCAGTATGCTCGCGTCGAACGGAGCCTATGGCAATACCGGCGATTCCTACGCGGGGACTTTGCTCACCTTGGATGAAGCCGTCACAGACATTGAGTGTCCCGATTGCTTGGATTCCGATGAGTCCTTGAATGCCTGGGCGTCGGATGAATTCCTGCACATCGAAAACCGCGAGGCGGTCACCTTGGACGTCTATGCCCTCGACGGGCGATGGGTTCGATCCGAGCAAGTGCCTGCCGGAAAGCACCAACTCGCCCTCAGTGCTTGGGGCAGCCGTGGGTTGCACATCGTGCACATCTCCGGGACGGCAAATGCCACTTCTACGGGTCAGCCCACCAAGCCGCGCACGCTGCGCGTATGGGCGCATTGATGCCCCTGGTGTGTGAGGCTCTCCTTAATGTTTCATTAACGTTTTAGTGACGTTGGTTTAATCGCCGAGCAGAACCCGCTCGTGACCTTTGGCTCTGAATATTTATCAGAAGTCAAAATGAATCATTTCATCTCTTGCGTTGCGGTTTTTCTCTTTCTCTTTCTTGCGGATTTTTCTGCTTCGGGACAAGTTGTCATATCCGATGATGGTTCGGGCACAGGCACAACCACATGGACAAACGACAACACCTACATCTTGGATGGTTTTGTTTTTGTGAATGCAGGCGACGTGCTCACCATTGAGCCCGGAACGGTCATCAAAGGCCAAACCGGTTCGGGGGCTGATGCCTCGGCATTGGTGGTGGCTCGAGGGGGGCAAATCCAAGCCAATGGAACAGCAGAAGCTCCCATCGTTTTCACGTTTGAAGCCGACGCGCTCGACGGATCTACGCCATTCAATGTGCGCGGCCAGTGGGGGGGGGTGATTCTGCTGGGCAATGCCCAATTGAACTCTTCGCCCGGCGAAACACAGATCGAAGGCATTCCGGATACCGAATCGCGCGGACGATACGGAGGAGAAGATGACGAAGACAGCAGTGGATCCGTCACGTACGTGTCCATCCGTCACGGAGGCACAGATATCGGTGCGGGCAACGAAATCAATGGCTTGACCTTGGGCGGAGTGGGAGCAGGCACCAACCTCGAATTCATTGAAGTCATTTCCAATGCGGATGACGGAGTGGAATTCTTTGGTGGAACGGCATCCATCAAACACGTGGTTACCGCTTTTTGTGGAGACGACTCGTTCGATTATGATGAAGGATGGAGAGGGTACGGGCAGTTTTGGTGCACCGTCCAAGAGGAGGGAGAAGGCGATCGCGGTGGCGAACACGACGGCGGCACCGATCCCGAAGATGGCCTGCCGTATGCGCATCCCGTCATTTACAACGCGACCTACATGGGCCGAGGTTCCGATGCAGGACGTCGAGCGCTCACGTTCCGGGACAACGCAGGTGGGGAGTACCACAATTCGATTTTTTACAATTGGGGCAAAGGAGTTGACATTGAAAACCTCGCCTCAGGAGAAGACTCATATGAGCGTTTTGCAAACAACGAGATTGCGTTTGCAGGCAATGTGTTCGATGGGTGCACGGGCCTTGGATTGGATGCAGGAGCAAGCGACTTGTTCACCATCACCATGGGATCAGGTTGGTCGAGTGCCGCAGATTCAACAGAAGCTGCGGATGCATCAGCCGCTGCCCTCGAAGCTTCATTTGCTGGAAACAGCAATGTGGTGACGGCTTCGGGTTTGAATTATGCCATCAGCGAAGGTTCTGGGCTACTGGATCTTGTGCCGAGCGAAGCACTTCTCGGGGGCACCGCGGCAACGAATCCTTGGTTTGACCAAGTGGATTACCCCGGTGCGTTTGATCCTTCTGAAGATTGCACATGGTTGGACGGCTGGTCGATGCTTTCAGCCCGAGGGTTCCTCGGTTGCAGCACCTACATCCAAGAAGCAGAGACTTCTACATTCCAAATTTATCCCAACCCATCCAACGGTGCGTTTAGCGTTCGCTTCGAAGCCAACTTGGCCAATGCTGTGATCCGGTTGGTTGACCTGAGCGGAAAGCTCGTGTTCCGTGAACAGGTCAATGCTGCAAGCGGCAGGGTGGTGGAATGCTATGCTGCGGATGCGGTTTCGGGGATGTACATCATGAGCGTTGAAAACGGGGCTGAAACATTCCATGCGCGCCTCATCATCGAATGAGTTTGAACCCAATCGCCCGTCATTTTTTCACTTGAATCATTCCTGAATTCGCTCGCTATGTACAAGAAACATTTCGTCTTTGCCCTTTCAATGTTCGCGTGGATTGCAGCCGCAGCCCAAGGCACGAGTCAGGGCGCGAGTCAGGGCTCAATCCAGGGCACGGTCACGGACAAAGCCACCGGAGAACTCCTGTTGGGAGCCACCATCATTTTGGAGTCCAACAGCACCGGTACCATGAGCGATTTTGATGGCAATTATGCCCTCACGGGATTGTCTGCAGGAACGTACAAAGTGGTCGGTAGGTTCATCGCTTACAATACAATCGAACAAGAAGTGGTGGTGGGCGACAACGAAACCGTTGTCTTGGACTTTGCCATGGAATCGGCGGTCATTGCCATTGAAAACGAGGCCATTGTGGCTGTGCGGCAAAATCGTTCGAATGCCGTGTACATGGAAAATGTCAAAAAGAAAGAGACTTCCATGATCGATTATGTCTCTTCCCAAGACATCCAAAAGAACGGCGACAGCGACGTGAGCAGTGCCATCAAACGCGTCAGTGGAGTTTATACCATGGGCAACTTCGTGGTGGTGAGAGGACTGAGCGATCGGTACGTGCGCACAGCATTGAATGGCGCCGAAATCCCATCGCTTGACCCCAAAAGGAGTTCGGTGTCGATGGATCTTTTTCCAACAAACCTCGTCGACAATCTGGTCGTAGTCAAAACACTCAACGCCAATTTGCCTTCGAATTACTCCGGTGCGTATCTCAACGTGCTCACCAAGGACTTTCCGGACAGTTTCACCTTCAACTATTCCACCTCAACGGGATTCAATACGAATGCGACGTTCAACGACAATTTCATCACCAGTTATGCTGGGAATACCCAAGCCTTTGGTTGGGACAACGGAGCCCTCGACATTCCAGAGGGTGTCTTGGGAGAAGAGATTTTGTCGCCGCAATACTCCAATTATTATGATGCGCTCGTCTTGGCTCGTTTTGGAGACGAATTGAATGACTTGGGCGTGTCATCGGCGGCCGACATTGGATCGGGAGAAGGGCAGACTTCCATCTCCAGTATCGTGAACGCCATTGAAGGGATTGACAACGTGGGGCAGGTCAACAATGAATTCATGACCGCCATTCGGGAACAGCAAAACCGGCGGCTGTCGCAGCAAACGCAGGCTTTTGGAAACACATGGGAGCCGCTGAAGATTGCAGCACCGCTGAACCTGTCGAAGAGCATCGCTTTCGGAAATGTCACCAAACTCTTTGGTCGCTCTCTGGGGTACAATTTTGGATTTCAATACAAGGCGAATAATCAGTTTTACGACAACGGCAATACGGGTCGGTTCTTGCTCACTGGATCTGAAGCAGAAAAGAGTGAATTGGATGTGCAGCGTCAGTTTTCTGATGCGCGGGGCACAAGGTCCGTGTATACGTCGGCTTTGTTCAACCTCGGGTATGACTTGAGCAGCAACAGCAAGATTGGCCTAACGTTCATGCCGAATGCGTCGGGGATCAACGATGCGCGCCATCAAGACGGCATCAACCCGAGTGATGCGGTGGGCTTGGGACAACAACAGCGTCAGCAGCGTTATCTGGAGCGTGGGATGAACATTTTTCAATTGCGCGGCGAGCACAGATTGAGCGATCAGCGCAACCACAAGGTTGCCTGGAGTTCGTCGTACACCGTTGGCAAACAAACAACGCCAGATTTGCGGCTTTTCATCAATAGCTATGAAGAGCTGCCAGGAGGAGTGGTATACACCGATGCCGAGGGGAATGATGTCACCGATGATGCGTTGGCTCTGCTTGCAGACGGCGAGAACTTGACGGAATACTTCCCAGATTACACGGTGGCCGAAGCGGAGTCCAATGAGGTGTCCTACAGCATTCAAGACAACCTGTATCCATCTCCGACGCGCTTCTTTAGACACATGCACAACACCACACTCGATTTGAAGTTGAACTTCGAACAGCCGATTGCGCGTGATTGGGGCGAGGACAACAAATTGATGTTGGGTGGTTCATGGGTTCGTCGCACGCGGGATTATTCTGAAAACCGCTACAGTTTTGTTTCTCAGGGAGTTGAGTACAACGGAAATCCCAACGATTATTTCAGTCACGAAAACATGAATGTGATTCCGGGCACGTCCGCAGAGGCGACCAATTATCTGTATCTGCGCGACGACACGGACATCCAAAACAGCTATGATGCGAGCCAGTCTGTGATGGGCATTTATTCCATGGTAAACTTTGCGCCGACCGAGAAGCTCAGGCTGAACGGAGGGGTGCGCGTAGAGGCTACGGATATGCGATTGGAGAGCGACAAACTGAATGATGAAACGTTGCTGCCCGAGCTCCAAGAAAATTTCTTGGGCACTTTGAATGTGGTGGACGTCTTGCCGTCCTTGAACATGACCTTCAAGTTGCGAGAGGAAGATTACAGCAGCACCAACCTCCGTTTTTCTGCCAGCCAAAGTGTGGCGCGTCCGCTGTTTCGAGAGAAGGCGCCGTTCTCGGTGTTTGATTTTGAAATCCAAGAACAGCAAACGGGCAATACGGATTTGAATCGAACCAAGATCGTGAACATCGACGGTCGCATCGAGGTGTTTCCTCGCTTGCGTGAACTGCTTTCGTTGAGTGCATTCTACAAGCACTTCAATGATCCGATCGAGCAGGTCATCATTTCCACTGCGGCAAATACAGAGATTACTTGGAAAAACGTGGGCGAGGCCCAGCTCTTTGGTTTGGAATTCGAAGCCAAGAAGAATCTCGGGTTTTTGAGCGAAAAACTCAGTGCCTTCAATTTCGCCTTCAACGCCACGTACATTCAAAGCGCCACGAGCATTGCGGAAGACGAACTGATGGAGATTCGTGCCACCGATCCGGACCACGATGAGACCCGTCCGATGTACGGTCAGTCTCCCTACATCATCAATAGCATTCTGAATTACACCCATGCCGACAGAGGTTTGAGCATGAATGCCGGCTTCAACATCAGCGGTCCCAAGCTCGTGTTGATCACTCCAGGTGGCACCCCCGATGTGTACGATCAGCCGCGAGCAGCGCTTGATGTGAGCGTAAACAAGTCGTTTGGAGATCGCCTGGTGGTCAAGGTGAAGGGCAGAAACTTGATGGATTCCGACTTCCGCAGGGTATACTCATTCAAAGGGGAAGAGTACAATTTTCAGCGTTTCAATTTGGGGAGAACCTTCTCGCTCGGATTGTCCTACAACTTCACAAAAGAGAATTAGGAAGCGATTCTCAGAGCGTGCTCAACTCCGCCAGTGCGCGTCGTACGGTGCGAATTTCGTATTAAAGAAGGCTGTAGAGACCCACACCCAACAAGGCTCCAACAATGGGCCCAAGCACAGGGATCCAACTGTAGGACCAGTCACTGTCGCGCTTGCCCGATATCGGCAGCACGAAGTGGGCAATGCGCGGTCCCAAGTCTCGGGCCGGATTGATGGCGTAGCCGGTAGGTCCCCCCAATCCCATTCCTATGCCTGCCACAAGGAGGGCAACGGGCAGGGCATCAAGAGCCCCAAGCGAACTGGTCGGCGCTGAGGCGGCCAATGCGCCGAAGGCAAGTACAAATGTGCCAATGAGCTCAGTCAAAAAATTGGAAGAGGCATGACGAATGGCAGGAGATGTGCTGAATACCCCCAGTTTGCGGTCGGCATTCTCAGTGGCTTCGAAGTGCATTCGAAATGCCGCCCACGTGCCCACTGCACCACAAAAGGCACCGGCCATCTGCGCGAAGACATAGCCCAGAAGTAGCGTGCTGTCTAGCTTTCCAAATGCGGCCATTCCGATTGAAATGGCAGGATTGAGGTGTCCGCTGCCCCCCAATTCGATGGCTGTATAAACGCCAAGGAACACCGCCATACCCCATCCCCAAGACATCAAGAGCCAACCGCTGTCTGATCCTTTGGTTTTGGCCAAATCCAGGTTTGCATTTACGCCTCCGCCCATTAAAATGAGCAGGAAAGTACCAAGAAATTCGCCGAGATAAGGAGACATGGGCCGCTTCTATTTAGGGTGCGAAGATAGCAATAGACGGCAAATTCATTGGGTCATTCAAGCTTCCTAAGCTTTTGAAAAAGTGAGCATTGACGGGCTCAAAGCGAATGATGACGCATTGTTAACAATCCCGTAACATGAAACATTGAAATAACTTTGGTGTAACACGCAACATTTGCGGCACGAAACATTCAGGTAACTTTTACTTAACAACGAAAAGGAACCACAAACCATCACTGATGTTAGAACTCTTTACTGTAGTTGGATTTTGCCTAGCAGGCTTTTCAGTCATCGCAAATGATAGTGTCCAGACCCTCGGGACTTGGATTGCCTCGAACCGCGACAAGTTCAAATGGACCACCCTCTGGGCAGCAGCTTCCGCTGTACTGATATTCACGCTAGTCTATGGTTGGGTTTCGTCGGGCAACGGCGATATTTCTTTCGGTCGGTTGACCAAGATTCCATACCAGGAACCACAATGGTATCATGCTTTGGCTCCTCTCGCACTGGTATTGCTTACCCGCAAGGGCATTCCTGTATCTACCTCGTTCCTGGTGCTTTCTGCATTTGCAAGCACGTTTGTTTTGGAGAAGATGCTCATGAAGAGCATCATGGGGTACGGATTGGCCGCGGTAGTTGCCTACGCTCTGTGGCTGCTCATTTCCAAAATCGTGGATGAGAAAGAGGATGTAAGTGAAAAATCCAGAAAGGTGTGGCGCGTATTGCAGTGGAGTTCCACGGGTTTCTTGTGGTTTACCTGGCTGTCGCATGACGTGGCAAACATCGCTGTCTTCTTGCCGCGTGAGCTCACAGTGATGCAGCTCATTTTGGTCATCGTGTTTTTTATTGCGGGTCTGGGCTACATTTTCTACCAGCGAGGTGGAAAAATCCAGGACATCGTCTTGGCAAAACAGAGCACGAAATACGTGCGTTCTGCGACCATGATCGATTTGGTATATGCATTTTTGTTGCTCTACTTCAAGCAGCTGAACAACATCCCAATGTCCACGACGTGGGTATTTGTAGGGCTTTTGTGTGGTCGTGAGCTCGCATTGAATACCGGCTTGACCAAGAAGGGCAATTTGAAATCAATATTCCCGATTGTGGCCAAGGATTTCTTGAAGCTTATCGTAGGTCTTTTGGTGAGTGTGGCGATTGTTTTGGCCATTCACTATGGAGAAGATGCGGCTAACGCAGACGAATCAGCTCCAGCGAGTACTGAGGAGGTGGCTGTGCCAGCCGAAGCAGAGGCATCTGCCGAGGTTCAGACCATTCCAACGGACTCGATTGCAGACTGAAATCAAGCCAACTTTCTTTCATCAGTATCTTCTCTGACACAATTAAAATAATGAAGCATTCAATTCTCACTTTGGCGATTGGCTTTTTGACCATGAGTAACTCCCTGATGGGCCAGCAAGTCATCGAAAGCTCCTTCGGAAAAGGCGTCACGGTTGTGGCAGCCGACGAGAGTTTCTCTATGAAATTCAATGCGCGTGTGCAAAGCTTGTTCATCACTGAGGTGCCAGGCATGGATTTCAATGCCGTGGAGACGAACTGGCTGATTCGCCGGTCACGACTTAAGTTTTCCGGATTTGCGCACCACCCCAACCTGCAATACAAAATTGAGTTGGGCTTGTCCAACCGCGATCACGGGGGCGAGGTGCCACAGACCAACAATACTTCCAACTTGATTCTCGACGCATTTGTGCGCTGGAAAGTTGCCGGCAACTTCGAGGTATGGGTGGGACAGACCAAATTGCCGGGCAACCGTGAGCGTGTAATTTCCTCACAGAAACTTCAGTTTGTTGATCGAAGCTTGGTCAATTCACGGTTCAACATTGACCGTGACATGGGCATTCAGTTTCGCAACAAGCATAAGATTGGTGGGATGATCATCAATGAAGCCTTGGCGTTTTCTCAGGGAGAAGGCCGCAACCGTACATCGGGAAATGACGGTGGCTTGGAGTACACCGGTCGAGTGGAGTTTCTGCCAATGGGTGCCTTTACAGGCAAAGGCGATTACATCAGTTCCGACTTGAAACGAGAGCAAACTCCCAAGCTTTCCATTGGGGTGACCTTTGATCAAAACGTGAACGCTGCGCGTGAACGCGGCAACCTCGGAAGCTACGTGGCAGACACGGCGTACAATAGCTTGCAGACCATCCTGGCGGATTTCATGTTCAAGTACAAAGGATGGGTGGTCGCCGGAGAATATGCGAACAAAAAGGCCTTAGGAGATCGCCTCACCGCCGGTGAAGGAGCGGAGGCAGCTTTTTTGAGCAACTACTACACTGGTGAAGGGATCAATGTTCAATTCGGCTATTTGTTCGAAAATAACGTGGAGCCGGCTTTCCGCTACACCTCCATCACTCCAGAAGAAGCGGGTCGGGCCTCCGATCGCGATGCGCAGCGGATGTACACCTTTGGATTGTCCAAATACGTGGTGGGACATGCTTTGAAGGTGCAAACCGACCTGAGCTTCATCGACGAAAGCGCCGAATTCAGCCTTGAAAATGACTTTGACATGCTCTTCCGTTTCCAGGTGGAGATGGCCTTTTGAGGATACAACCAAGCGTTTGCTTCCGTTGAAGAAAGGCTTGATCGCAACATGCGGTCAGGCCTTTTTTGATAGAAATGGAGTTTCCATTTGCGGGATTAAAAGACGCTTTAATTGCTGATTTTCAATGGTATAATGGTTTTTCCCTTACATTGCGACAATCACTTAAGCCAAAACCATGCTCAATCACTGCCGCCAGCGGAGGGTGGCTCGGTTGCTTTTTACAATCGCGTCATGCTGTTTTTTTTCTACCTCCACGATTCACTCGCAAGTCGTTCAAAGCACCCAGGTTTCACCTGGAAGTGAGAGTCATTATGCTGTTTCAGAACCTTCGTCCTGGGGCGGAGAATTGCTGGTGACGGGAACGTACGAGCATCCGACAGAAGGCATGAATGCGCGATTCAAGCGAATAAAACCAAATGGACAAATCGTTTGGGACGTCTTCATGTCAGCGGATGACATGCCCAATCGGGCCATGCACGCCATCCCATCTTCTTGGGATGCAACCGCATCAGCAACCGTTTTCGGATTCATGGAAGAAGGAAGCCCGGAGGCGTTGATCTATGGATTGGATGACTCAGGGGGCGTGACAAATCCCATGAAACTGGTCAATCTGTTTGCTTCAAATCTGGAAGGAACCACATTTTTGCATGGCATTGAAACCTCAGACGGCGGATGGTTGGCAGTAGGGGAGTTCAAAGAAGGAGCAACGCAGTCAGGATTGGTGGTGAAGATTTCAGGTTCAGGTGCTTTGCAATGGACCCTGCATTTGGATTCATTTACAAACAATCCGCTTGACGATTTTGATGCATTGAACCACGTGATTGAAGTGCCAGAATTTGGTTTTTTAATCGGAGGATCTGGCAACTATCTCGATCCTACTATGCAAATAAGGCAAGGAGCGCTGATTTCCTTGATCGGTTACTCCGGTAATATGGAATGGGGTGAGACGTATGTGCATTCTGATTTCGCTGGTTATGAATCGGTCGCAGCTAGGACGGTCTCCAACCTCAATGGCAAATACTTTCAAATAATCAATGGACGAGGGGACTTTTCATTCGTGAAAAATGGATTTTCCATTCACGAGATTGATCTGGTCAATGGCGGCATCGTCCCGGGTGCAGATCGAAATTTGCACATCCAAGAGCACCCAATGAAAGCGATGTCTGTTCACGCGCATCCAAATCATCCTGAAAACCTGATTGTGGCGGGATTTTTGGAAACGGATGTAACGGATTTGACGGGCAATCCGAATGATCTTGCGGCCTACGGAATTCTACCTGGCGACCGACCGCCTTTTCTCATGGAAATCAATCCGTACATCGCGGAACCTGGAGTAAGTTGCATGGAGTGGCACCACTTCTATGATGTCCCTTCTACCATGTTTGGATTGACCATGCCAACGGACCGGTACAATGTGTTCAGTAACGGGGGTGATCAACCGCAAATTTTTCACCCGGAAATGCTCTTGAATAATGAAGATGAGGAATATAAATTGATTGGATACCGTGACCGGTATATGGTACCCGATGAATTTGATCTGGAGTTCATCCGAACGGATTCACTCGGATTCACCGAATGCGAAACGTACCAAGCCAACATCATTGAATTGGAACGAAACATCGACATTCAAAGTCAACTGACCGCGAGCTTCAAGGATTATGAGTTGGTTTCATTTGTGCCTGACTTGTATGATCCAGCTGTTGAGATTCTCCCATGTGATGTCTGCTTTCCTGAGGTTGTGGTTGAAGTATTGGAGGTCACCTGTGATAGCATTTTATTGGAAGTGGAGCCCCTCAATCTGGACGCAAATGCAACTTGCTTTGACATCGTTTGGAGCGATGGCGTCACGTCTTCAGGTTCTGGGGACATGACCATTGCCAGAGCCTGGCCGGGAGGTGCCTCCGCACTAACCTTCACCCTGACTCCATATTGTTGCGATTTAATCACGGTAACGGGCATGCCTCATTTCATTGAGTTTGAATTGCCCGAAGGCTGTGATTGTCCGTCGTGCTCGCCGTGGATGAGAGCGTGCCAAACAGATTTTGACGATCCGATTGTTTCCTATCCCAGTTCTGGGCCGTCGTTTGACTTGAGCATCATGTCGATTTTTGATTGTGCTTCGGGATGTACTTCAGCCCCTTATACCCTTCAAGCGAACCTCATTAATTTCTTGGTCCCCTTTGGTTCAGGGTGTTTGGACGACGTCTCGGGTGTATGGTTGCTTGATGACACTGAGATTGCAAGCTTTCCTTGTGGAGGATATGCACCGTTGGAAACGGAAGTAGAGGCCGTAGGGAGCTATGACTTGTCGGTGGTGTTGACCAATTGCAGTGACCCGTCTTGTTCCAATACCATTTCCAAGATGGTGGACGTTGGAAATTGCATCCCTCCTTCCAATCCGCGGTTTGAGATTTTTGATGGAGCCATCATTCCTTGCTCCTTTCCGCAATGTGCCAAGTCCATTTCACCTCTTCAGAGCACGTGCTCGACGATGGACTCAGAATGGATCATCGATGGCGCATACGTGGGGCCCGGTGATATGAGTTTGTCTCAATGCTTTGATTGGGGGCATCATGAAGTTGAGTTGCGCTACACGTGTCCTGAAAGCGGGGAGACGACATATTCCATTCAAGATTTTTACTGTGGTCCTACGTTGGAATACATCCCTGAATTGGTGGACCTATCCTCCGAGTGGGTGCCGCATTACTTTCACATTGAAGCCGCAGTCGATGAAGATTGCAATTTGACGGTTGACGGTCCGTATCCAGATAGTCCTCTTTCCACCTTTGATCCTTATGAATCCATTGATTTTGGAATGCAAATGAATCCAACGGCAAATGAGAACTTTCCTGAGGACGACACATTCAATTGGATGATCCATGTCAAATCGATCGATGGGGAGGTGATGTATACCTCAGAGCAAACGAGCAATGGAGCGACTTCAATAGCCGATGGAATGATTCGACAATCCTCAGAGGCAGTCCAAATTGGAGAGGTGTGTTTCGAATTGACAGGTCCCGAGTGGCTGGTGATGGGAAATCCAGATGCGTTTACTTATTGTGTGGAAGTTTCCGATTGTGCACTTCCGGATTTTTGTCCCAGTGACATCGATGGTAATTCGACCATTGACGTAATGGATTTGCTGCTTTTGCTCGCGGCATATGATTCGGATTGCGAGTAGATCGCAGTATTGTTGGTAAAGTGGGAGACAATTTGGGTGACATAAAACAAAAAAGCCTGTAAATCAATGACTTACAGGCTTCTTTGTGACCCCGGGAGGGTTCGAACCTCCAACCATCAGAGCCGAAATCTGATATTCTATCCAGTTGAACTACGGGGCCAATAGGTCCGCGAAATTAGGGTGAACGGTTGAATTGCTCCAA
>CAJQKK010000132.1 GCA_905478895.1 uncultured Flavobacteriales bacterium
TTCCAAAAGCAAAGCGCAAGCAGATTTTTGAACCGGGTTACACCACCAAAGCTCGTGGTTGGGGCCTTGGGCTGTCGTTGTGCAAGCGCATCATTGAGGAATACCACGGGGGGCGGATTAGTGTGGGTGACACGAGCGAAGGAACTAACTTTAGAATCCTATTAAATCATTAAAATGAAAAAGCATGTTCATCGGCTGGTTCGTCCGGCTTTCAACAGCTTATTCAAGGCAAAACTCAATTTCTATAGAAAGCAACCAGGCAATGGAGAATTCTGGAACAATAAGATACCAGACACCCGACATTTGGCAAATGAAAAGGAAGAGGCTGTTGCTTTGATTGCGATTCGGTTGTTAACCTTGCTCCATACCATGACAAAAGAGTTGGATCTGACTGTGTTTTTGGCATACGGGACGTTGTTGGGGGCTGTTCGTCACGCGGGCTTTATACCATGGGATGATGACATAGATGTTTTTATGACCAAAAAGGATTTCGACCGCTTTGTGAAGTACTCTATGAATCTTCCAAAAGAAATTGCCCTTGTTCCTATGGGGGTTGACTTTTTTAAATTGATGGATTTGGGCTCAGTTATAAGCAACGACCGGAAACGGGGTGTTGCTATCGATATTTTTCTGCTCCGTGAAAAACGAGGGGGACAGATTTCGTTTTTTAATGTTCACAAACTTGCAACTGCAAAGTATCCAATTAGCGCATTCTATCCACCGATTCCATCAGAGTTTGAGTCACGAGAATTTCTTATTCCAAATCAATCTAGCTTGTTGCTTTCTGATATTTATGGTGATTTTATGCAGCTTCCTCCTGAAAAAGAAAGGGTTGCTTCACACATAGATTATAATCTTGCCAAAGTCGAACCTCACGGGACGATCTGCGTAGATGTAGATAATTATTATTAGAAATGAAGATTCTCCAGAGGCTTGCACAGCAAACGGAAAGTTGGTGGATAAAAGAAAAACTGAAACCTTTTTATCTTCCGATGTTGCACAAGATCAAATATCGAGCAGCGAATAGATCTTTTCTTCAGGAAGGAGAGAGCGTTCTTCATGCCGCGTCCAAGGCGCTTAATGAAATCAAAGTATTCCACTGGCTTGAGTTTGGGACACTATTAGGGGTGGTGCGAGACGGGAAACTGATTTCCCACGATACGGATATAGATTTTGGAGTATTCCTTGGAGATCGATCAAAGGATATCCAAAGAGCATTCGAAAAAGCGGGTTTTAGGCTTGTCCACAGGCTCGAAATTGATAATGCTAACTATGGATTGGAGGAGAGTTATGAGCTTAATGGCGTAGGAGTTGATTTATTCTATTTCACTAAAACAGAAAAGGGGATGTATTGTCATCTATTCCCTTTTGAGAGTAAAAACAACCGATTGGTCAGGGAACTATTTACCACCGTAAACGAATTCAGAATCATCAATTGGCAAGGCTTGGACATGCACATCCCAAAAGAAGCTGAACAAAGATTGCGCGATACATATGGTGATTTTCAAACGCCCGATAAAAATTGGCACACACCAACTCAGGCTTTGAACTCAAAAACCATCGAGAAACCATACAAAGAAGTAAGGACATGACAGATTCAAGAAGCTATTGGGAGAACTATTATCGCGAAAACCCAGATCCAAACGGCGAATCTCCGTTTGCTCGATTTGTGTCCGGCTTTATTAGTGCAGAAGACAAGATGTACGAGCTTGGTTGTGGCAACGGAAGGGACAGCGTTTTCTTTGGAAGACTTGGCGTTGAAATCATAGGGTTTGACCAATGTGAGGGAGAACTTCGGTATTTAAACACTCAGAATAAACTGCCAAACATTCGTTTTGAAGCGGCAGACTTTACCCGGCTGGGAGTGAAGCCACGTGTGAATAGAATTTATTCGAGGTTCACCCTGCATTCAGTTTCAGAGGAAAAAGAGAAGGATACTTTGGATTGGTGCTTTGGCAACCTTGAGGACAAAGGCCTTCTCTTTATAGAAATTAGAAGCGTTTTGGATGACCTATGCGGCAAAGGCGACAAGGTTGGTGATAACGAATACGTGACCACCCATTATCGCAGATTTGTGGTTTTCGCAGATTTTGTGCAACGCATCGAAGAAGCAGGTTTTTCAATCCTCTATAAGATTGAATCAAAGGGTCTTGCTCGATACGGTTCGGATGATCCCGTTGTCATCCGCGTGGTGGCTCAGCGGCCCTAAACCTAAAAATTGACATACAGTCTTCACCTTGAGGCTAAATATCGCCTGAACGAATTCAACAAGAATCCAGAAAAAGTCAAAATTCCAGCAAGCCCGAATATGCTGCACTGTACTGCAAAAACAGCTTTGGAGTTCTGCACCGAGAAGATTGAGCCTGAGCTGAGTGGAGGGTGGATGCGAGCGACAATAGGAAGGGATTGTAGTACGCCACCTGCCTTGAGAATTGACCAGGACATCAGGGTTTCTTCGCCAAGTTGAAATTTGCTAGAACCAGCACCAAAATCAACGTTGAAAATGAGTTGATTTGCGTGCAAAAAGCGGAGGTTATACACTTGCTCCATGCTATTGATTCGCTGGATTCTGCGTCTTGATTTGAAGCCTAAACCATTGATCGAGAAAGGACCTTCCTCATAGTTTTTTCTCCATAATTCACCGGTTGTTTTTTGCAGACGAGTGAAATACAGAGCGCAATCAGGATTTTTTTGAATTTCTTTTTTGATGCGCTCAATGTTTGCGGGCACCAGGGAGATGTCATCATCGCAAATCATCACAAAATCAACATCGATGACTTTCAGAGCGATGTTTCTACTTTGCGATAAGCCTCGGCTTTTTGAATTGATGACTTGGACATTCTGGCCCAAAGCAGAAGCGTCAAGCGGTTGGTCTCGAAACTGGTTAACAATGACAATTGGATCATCAATTTTTGCCAGCTGGTCCATGAAATCAATGTTGTCCAACAACTTTGATTCCACGGTAGAAACAGCATAGCCAAACGTGATTTTCTTGCGCATTTTCTTGTTTACCCAGGCATCTTCCTCACCCTCAGGGCCTTCGGGGTGACCTCAAGGTACTCATCATCGCCAATCCATTCCATGTATTCTTCCAAAGAAAGTTTTCGAGGGGGAGCGATGCGGAGGCTTTTGTCCGCGCCAGATGAGCGCATGTTGTTGAGCTGCTTTCCGCGGACGAGGTTCAGTTCCATGTCGTTGTCTCGTGAACTTTCGCCGATGACTCTTACTTGGCAGGACTTGAGAGACGTGGACCGAAAACTCGCCTTGAACATTGAACGATTCTATTCTGATTACAAGACGTCCATTGATAGCTCTCGATAGAGCTATTAGGGGCCTTTC
>CAJQKK010000133.1 GCA_905478895.1 uncultured Flavobacteriales bacterium
GGGGGATTGTTTTTGGTTTGCTGGAATGAGTCTAGAGTTTTTGCGCATCAAGGAATCCATCGTGCAAGTCAAAAGAAGCAAAAAGCCGAAAGGCCGTGTGCCGGTTTACCTCGGAGGGCGACTCTCTTTGTCTTCTGAATTGGGCCATGCCTTGCGCGATGAGTTGGATGCTTTCGGAAGAGGGCACATTCGTTCACCGGAAATGGCTCGTGTTTCTCCTCTGCTTGAGTTGCAGCAGCAGATGAGTGAACTCCCGTTTCGGGATGAGATCTTGGTGGAGCAATTTCAAACCAACGATGGCCATCACCTCTGTTTTTTTCCTTTCGAAGGGCGCGGTGTTCACCAAGCTTTGGGGATGCTCATGGCGTACAGATGGAGCCAGTTTCGTCCATTGTCGATTTCCATTTCCTGCAATGATTATGGATTTGAATTGCTTTCTGACGAGCCATTAATATTGGATGAGGTAGTTAGTTTTAATCTATTGTCAATAAGCAATTTGATGTCGGATATTCAGTCGGGTGTTAATGCCACTGAAATGGCTAGGAGGCGCTTTCGTGACATCGCCGTGATAGCGGGTTTGGCTTTCCAAGGCTTTCCCGGTCAGCATCAAGGCGTCAAACACTTGCAATCGCATTCGGGGTTGATTTTTGAGGTGTTCCGTGAGTTTGATCCGGAGAATTTGCTGTTTCGCCAAGCGTACGACGAATTGATCGACCAACAGATGGAATGGAAGCGGTTAATATCCGTTCTCGATCGACTGCAACACCGTGTCATCAAGCCGTCTTTTCCTGCCCATCCAACCCCCTTCTCATTTCCATTGGTTGTGGATCGATTGCGTGAAAAATTGAGTTCTGAGCAATTGGAACACAGAATCAAGAAAATGTTGGCCGATGACTTGGGTTGAATGTGGTAAATTCGCGTCCATGCAAGAAAGAAGATGTCTCGTTGGGCTCATGCTCACGATCGCGTTAATGTGCCCTTTGCTGAGTTGGTCGCAAGCAACGGTGAAAGGCTTCATTCGCAGCAAAGATTCGGGTGAGCCGGTAATGTTTGCGAGTGTCGCATTGGAGGGTTCTTCCCGCGGTGTCATGACAGACATTGAAGGGTTTTACAGCCTTACTCGGGTTCCTGCAGGACAGTACACCTTGGTGATATCGAGCATGGAGTTCGAAGGTGTTTCGGAAGTGGTTGATGTGCTCGATGGCAAGATCATGACCCGTAATTACTTCCTCGAGAGCAAAGTCATTCAGCTCGGCAGCGCTGAGGTCAACGCAGACCGCCAAGAGCAAACGACAAAGGTCAACATGTCCATTGAGACCATTCGACCTTCCGACTTGAAGAAAATACCTAGTTTCGGAGGGTCTCCCGATTTGGTGCAGGCGCTGCAAGTGCTTCCAGGATTTATTAGTACAGGCGACCAAGGAGGCCAGCTGTACATCCGGGGTGGTTCTCCCATTCAGAACAAGGTCTTACTCGATGGAATGATCATTTACAATGCCTTCCACAGCATTGGATTGTTTAGTGTTTTCGATTCCGATGTCATCGCCAATGCGGATGTCTACACGGGCGGATTCAGTGCCAAATTCGGCGGTCGAATTTCCTCAATCATGGACATCAAGACACGCGATGGCAATAAGAAGAAAATACAAGGTCGGGTAGGAGTGAGTCCGTTTGGAGCCAAATTAACTTTGGAAGGCCCGTTGAAAAAATTAGGAACAGGCGGCGGTGGCATCTCGTACATCCTCTCGTTGAAGCACAGTTACCTCGAGCAAACCTCTAAGGTGCTCTACGACTATGTCAATGAAGATGGCCGAGGTTTGCCTTTCAATTTTACGGATGCCTACGGGAAAGTTTCTTTTGGCAGTGGCAACGGCTCGAAGCTGAGCCTATTTGGATTCAATTTCAGCGACCGCGTCAACTATCAAGCCTTGTCTGATCTGGGATGGACGAATGCTGGTGCTGGCGGTAACTTCACGGTGGTGCCTGCAGGTTCCGCCATTCTGATGAATGGGCACTTTGCTGCGAGCAACTATGAGATTCGCTTGCAGGAAGAGGAGTTGGAGGATCGATTCAGTAGTGTCAATGGCTTTAATTTCGGTTTGGATTTTAAGTATATGCTAGGGGAGAATGCCGTTGAATATGGTTTGGAAGTCGTCGGAATGGAAACCGATTTTCAAACGTTCAACTCCATCGGCGTTCAGGTCGGACAGAAGGAGAACACCACAGAGTTTGCGGGTTACTTGGATTACCGCATCAACAATGGCGATTGGATCATCAACCCGAGCATGCGCATGCAGTACTACAGCTCCATTGCGCGCTTCCGTCCTGAGCCTCGGATTGGAATCAAATACAAAGCGAGTGAACGGCTCCGATTGAAGTTGGCAGCCGGCCTCTATTCACAAAATGTCATCAGCTCCAATTCGGATCGGGATGTCGTGAATCTGTTTTATGGTTTTCTCGCGGGACCCGAGAATTTGCAGCGAAACCTACTCACTCCATCGGGTGAAGTACAAGAGGTGAATCACTCGTTGCAAACCGCACAGCATGTGATATCTGGTTTTGAATTTGATTTGACTGAGCGGTTCAATCTCAATGTCGAGGGATACTTGAAAAACTTCACCCAGCTGACCAATGCGAATCGCAACAAACTTTTTG
>CAJQKK010000134.1 GCA_905478895.1 uncultured Flavobacteriales bacterium
TTGGTCGGCTCCGAATCGTACCCATACCGTTCCTTCAGTTTGGATCCAATCAACTCCTTCGAACGACAATCACTCAAGTCACCGACATCCCAACCAATGCCCACCATTTCCTCAGACGACCACATGGACCAAAACTGTTGATTTGCACCCGCCGCAATGCGCCATATTCGTGGAGTGTTGGGGCTTTTTTTCTCGACAAATTCTGCCCGAATCTCAGGATTTGTGCAAGCATCAATGATCCACTGGTTGTGCAGATGTCCATAGATCGTTCGGTATTGGGATGCTGTTGCTTTGGACTCCTTCTTGGCGAGTTGCATCATGCCTTGTTCAAAATCCACAGGGTTCAAAGCACTGGCCTGTCCTTTGTACCACGCTGCATGTTTTCCCTTATCAAGAATCAGTTTTTTGCCATATTTCTTTTCCAACTCAGGCAATCGATTCGCTACATGAAATCCGAACATCAGCTTGTCTCCCTTCCTCTCAAGCATTAAGATATAACGGCCTCCAACAGTGATGTGCATGCGCTCTTTGCCACCTCGAATAGCAGCATACAATTTGGGTGAATTGAACTCCAAATCAAGCTGATTCAATACGGCTGCACCCGAATCAAAGAAAGCATTGACGGCTACCTCATCGTCCATGGTTCGAATGAGTTTTCGGAGGTTTTGATGGTGAGACGTTTTCGAAAATGCTTCGTCCTCTCGAAATTGAGCTACCCCTGAAAGGTATTGTTCCATTTCAGTTTCAGATACGAAGGCCTCTTGCGCAAAACCCTCATCGCTCAAGATGGCCTTGATTCGAGGGTGATCCTTGCTTAGAAAATAATCCAGTGCTTGCTCCAAGGTCCAAGCTGGATCATATCGCTTGGAAAATCGATCCGGTTGAGGCTCTTCAAAACCCTCGATTTCCGAGACGATTCTTTTGTAGCATTGAATCTTAGCTTCGTCGGGCTCCCCTGGCCACATCACTAACAACTCAGCCTTTGGCACCCGTATCTGCCGATCAATATCTCCGACCATAAAGCCAATGGAACGGGACATGCTGTTGTGCCCCGAAAGCTTGAAAAGTGAAGTAAAAACATAATTGTGGTTGCCGTGAAACCACCAGCCATTGGACAACCTTCGGCTTCCCACCTTATCGTTCGTACGCGTCAAAAACGTAAAATCTTCCTGCTCTTGGCGCTGGTGCAAAAACTTCGTCAGAATGAATTCGTTGACTTCTTCCGCTGTGGTTTCTTTGGTGAGCTTCATGAGGACAAATTAACGGCTAGCCCGATATTGTCCTACATTGGATTTGAATTAATCCGTTTTGAAACTTAACAGCTCCTCACTATGCCGGTGATGCGCTCTTCCACCACTCCATGAAATTGCTATTCAGCGCCTTCCAGCGAATCGCGGCTCTCCGAACCGGAAGTTGCATCGAGAGTGAGCCGGCAAATACTCAGTAAGTGCCCGTAGAACCGAGATTGGTAGAAACAGGTCTCGTTTTGTGAAAGCCCTGTTACAAGTCTAAAGACTGGGCTACTTAAGTAATCTGATATAAACACCCTATAATTTAAGGTGTAAATGGCGGGTAATTGCTATATTAACATCCTATTTCCTAAAGGATATGAATCGGATAAAAGAAGTACTAAGCGATAAGGGTATTAAGCAAACTTGGTTAGCCCAAAAGCTTGAGAAGAGCTTTAATATGGTGAACGAGTATTGCAATAATAGACGTCAGCCTAGCCTAGAAGATTTGACAAGAATTGCTGATATCCTTGATATTGATGTGAGAAAGTTGATCGTCAGCAATAAAACTAAAGAGGATGAAGTTTAACGAAGACTCTAGAGTTAAAATACCAGCTATTCTGCATCTTACTCGTTTGGGGTATGCTTATCTGTCATTGAAGGATAATAAATGGGATGAATCAACAAACATCTTTACCGATGTGTTTCGAGAATCGATTGGGAGAATAAATCCTGATTTATCTATTGATGAAATTTCAAGGCTCCATTCCGAACTTTCTCTTACCCTTGAAAATGAAGATCTAGGAAAAGCTTTTTATGAAGATCTTATCTCTCAATCTGGATCTAGACTGATTGACTTCGAGAATTTTGATAATAATTCATTTCATGTTGTAACGGAATTGCCGTGCAAAAAGGATGATGAAGAGTTTAGACCTGATATAACGCTATTGGTCAACGGAATGCCTCTTGTTTTTATTGAGGTAAAGAAACCGAATAACCTTGACGGTATTCAAGCGGAGCATAAGCGAATTGCTACACGCTTTCAAAATAAGAAGTTTAGGAAGTTTGTAAATGCAACTCAGCTCATGGTGTTCTCCAATAATATGGAATACGATGATAGCTCACCCGTTCCGCTTCAAGGGGCTTTTTATTCTTCTACTTCCTATTACAAACCGGTATTTAATTATTTCCGTGAAGAAGAAGAATTTGATTTAGATGAAATATTGAATCCTGAAAATAGCGAAACTGAAACGCTCGTCTTAAAGGATAATAACTTGGTTTCGATAAAGAATCAAGTTGAGTTTCTGACGAATAAAGACCCGGATAAACCTACGAATCGCATCTGTACTTCTTTGTTTAAAAGAGATCGATTAGCCTTTCTACTTCAATACTCTATTGCCTATGTAAAGGATAGAAAAGGGTTGCAAAAGCATGTAATGAGATATCCTCAAATTTTTGCGACAAAAGCCATTGAAAGAAAATTAGGCGAAGGGTTGAAAAAAGGGATAATATGGCATACCCAAGGGAGCGGTAAAACTGCCCTCACTTACTATAATGTGAAGCACCTAACTGACTATTATCAGAAGAAATCCATTGTTCCGAAATTCTATTTTATTGTGGATCGAATTGATCTTTTGATACAAGCCGGAAGAGAATTTACAGCTAGAGGATTGACGGTACATAAAATTGACTCGAGAGATGAGTTTGCTAGGGACATTAAGTCCACTTCTGTAATTCATAATCACTCTGGAAAAGCCGAGATAACGGTGGTGAATATTCAGAAGTTTAAGGATGATCCTGATGTTGTTCGGAATGCCGATTACAACGTAAATATTCAGCGCATCTATTTTATGGATGAGGTGCATAGAAGCTATGATCCGAAAGGGAGTTTCTTGGCGAACTTGAATGAGTCCGATTCGAATGCGATCAAAATAGGATTGACGGGAACGCCTCTGTTGGGAACGGATTACAATTCCCGCTCTTTATTCGGGGAGTACATCCATAAATACTACTACAATGCTTCTATTGCTGATGGTTATACGTTGAGACTGATACGAGAAGAGATCGAGACGAACTATAAAATGACCTTGAAGGAGGCTTTGGCTGAAATTAAAACCTTACACGGCGATGCGGATAAGCGAGTGGTCTACTCCCACGATAAGTTTGTGGAGCCAATGTTGAAATACATTGTGGAAGACTTTGAGCGTAGCCGAATTTCTATGAATGATAATTCCATCGGTGGCCTAGTCGTATGCGACTCTTCTAACCAGGCTAAAAAGATGTACGAGATTTTTCAAAGTACGTATGCCGAGAATAAAGAAGAACTTGAGAGTTTGCCGATGGCAGCTGAATCGTCTGTCTCTTATTCCGCCAAAAAATCTGCTGAACGAAAAGTGAAAAATGCCGCGGTTATCTTACACGATGTAGGCACAAAGCAAGAGCGAAAAGATTGGGTGGAAGACTTTAAAGAAGGCAAGCTTGACTTATTGTTTGTCTTTAATATGTTGTTGACAGGGTTCGATGCTCCTCGACTAAAAAAACTATACATCGGAAGAGTGATTAAGGCGCATAATTTGTTGCAAACCCTTACTCGGGTAAATAGAACCTACAAAGACTTTCGGTTTGGTTACGTGGTGGATTTTGCCGGTATAGAAAAGCAGTTTAAGAAGACGAGTCAGGACTATTTTAATGAATTGCAAAACGAACTCGGAGATGAAATGCAATCCTATTCTGATTTGTTTTTGACCGAAGACGAGATAACGAAGCAGATTGGTGAAATAAAAGACAGCCTCTTTCATTTTGACACGAATAATGCAGAGAACTTCTCTTCTCAGATTACCGAGATTTCAGATAGAAAGAAGATGTTGGAGATAACGAAAGCGCTGAATAATGCGAAGAGTTTGTACAACCTCATTCGTTTGTCTGGCAATTATGAAATGCTCGATAAACTCGACTTTCAAAAGTTGACGATCCTATCTCGTGAAGCGAATAATCACCTAGCGCTGATAAATACAAAAGAGGCACTTGAGAATAATGTAGATACCACGAACCTCTTAAATGTTGCCTTAGAAGATGTACTCTTCACCTTTACAAAAGTGAAAGAAGAGGAAATGGTCTTGGCCGATAAGCTGAGAGATACCCTTCAACGAACAAGAGAAATGCTAGCGGGTAATTTCGACCAAAAAGACCCTTTGTTTATTTCCCTAAAAGAAGAACTAGAACGCTTGTTTAAAAAGAAGAACCTAGCCGAGATTGACGCCGATGAAATGAGGGGCAATATTGAAGCGCTAGATGCCATCTACAACAAAGCGAAGGAATTAGAGCGGAAGAACAAACTGCTTAGAGAAAAGTACGAGAACGATGAGAAATACACCCGTTTGCATAAGCGATTAATGGAAAAAGATCCTCTAACGGAGCGTGAATCGAAATTGTTTGAAGCATTGCAGAGCTTGAAAAAAGAAATAGATGCTCATGTGTTGCAGAATTCTCAGATGCTCGACAATGAAAGCTATGTAGAAAAAATGATGATGAAAATCGTCATCAGTGAACTGCACAAGAAACACGATTTGAGATTAGACCCTGAAAAGACGAGAAGAATTAACGGCTTGTTGGTAAAAGAATATATGAACGAGTACCACGGAAGAGTGGCTTAAAATGAACAGATGACAGCGACAATAGAATTTGAGAAACAAACGAAAGTCCTAATCGATGACTTGAAGAGTGTTTGTGCCAATTATGGTTTAGGCAATGATGGCAACGAGTTTAAGATTATTACTCAGGTCTTCCTCTATAAGTTTATGAATGATAAGTTTATTCATGAGCTGAAAAAGGAAGATAAAGCCTTGGCTGATAACGACAACCTAGAAGAATCACTTACGCAAATGAGTGAGAACGATTATGGTATGTTGATGATGTCTTTGGATGAGAACACGGCTCGATTGAAGCCGGAGCATTTTATTTCGAGCTTGTTCCAACGTCAAAATGAAAATAACTT
The DNA here is from genome assembly GCA_905478895.1 of uncultured Flavobacteriales bacterium. GTDB lineage: Bacteria > Bacteroidota > Bacteroidia > Flavobacteriales_D > Sanyastnellaceae > UA16. The sequence goes on from CAJQKK010000134.1 coordinate 5,224, forward strand.
CTCTACAATTTTTGATGATACGCTATTGAGTATCGCTTCCTTAAATAGCGACATTTTCTCTGTACTGACAGAAGGAGGAGAAAAGATTGTTCTGTTTGAGAATATCAGTAAGTACGTTACCGATAAAAGAGATGATTTCTGCAAAGCGATAATTAATAAGCTGATCAACTTTAGCTTTGAGAATATCTTTCACGAAAAGTTCGATTTCTACGCGACTATTTTCGAGTATCTGATAAAAGATTACAATACAAATAGCGGAGGAAAATATGCCGAATATTTCACCCCTCATGCGGTAGCTAAAATTATGGCGAGGTGTATGGTGCAAGGAGATGTTCAAAATGTAACGTGCTACGATCCTTCTGCCGGTTCAGGAACGCTTTTGATGAACTTGGCGCACGCGATTGGAGAAGATAAGTGTACGATTTATAGTCAGGACATCTCTCAAAAATCCTCGAATCTGTTGAGGCTGAATTTGATTTTGAATGACTTGGTACATTCTATTCCGAATATTGTAAAAGGGAATACAATTCTAGAACCCTATCATAAAGAAGGTGGAAAGCTGAGAAAGTTCGATTATATCGTGAGTAATCCACCTTTTAAACTCGATTTCTCTGATTATAGAGATGATCTCGATAGTAAGGAAAATAACGAGCGCTATTTTGCCGGAATCCCAAAGGTACCTAAAACCAAGAAGGACTCAATGGCTATATACCATCTCTTCATCCAGCACATTATGTATTCCTTAAAAGAGAAAGGAAAGGCAGCGATTGTCGTTCCTACTGGGTTTATAACCGCTCAAAGTGGAATGGATAAGAAGATTAGACAGCGAATGGTTGAAAGTAAGATGCTAGCTGGAGTGATAAGTATGCCGAGTAATATTTTCGCTACTACAGGTACCAATGTTTCTGTTGTTTTTCTTGATAGAGAGAATAAAGAAGATGTTGTTTTGATCGATGCATCTAATCTAGGTGAAACAATAAAAGAAGGGAAGAATCAAAAGACTGTTTTAACCTTTGACGAAGAGGAGAAAATTATTCAATCATTCAATGATAAAGAAGCAATTGATGATTTCTCGGTAGTCGTTTCTTACGATGAAATTGAAGCAAAAAACTACTCGTTAAGTGCGGGTCAGTATTTTGAAATAAAGATTGAATATGTTGATATAGACCAAGGCGAGTTTGATTCTAAACTTAGAGTTTTTCAGAATAATTTAGAAGATTTGTTTACTAAATCTAAAACGCTGGAAAACGAAATAGAAGAAAACTTAAAATCCCTAAAATATGACTAAAAAGTTAGGCGATATTGCTTCATATTCAAAGGAAAGGATTTCAATAGAAGAATTGACATTAGACAATTATATCTCCACAGATAATCTTCTGCAAGAAAAAAAAGGAAAGACAAAAGCTGAAAAACTGCCACCCTATGGGGGCATGGTTACTAAATACGAAGAAGGCGATATTTTAATAGCTAATATTAGACCCTATTTAAAGAAAATATGGTATTCAAAAGGTTCAGGGGGAAGTTCCTCTGATGTATTGACTTTGAGGGTAGACGATAGCTTTGATTCTGAGTTTGTTTTTTACAGTTTATTTAGAGATGATTTCTTTAATTATGTAATGAAAGGGTCTAAAGGCACTAAGATGCCTAGAGGTGATAAAAACCAGGTTCTTGACTTTCCAGTACCATCTTATTCAAAAGGAATTCAGAATAAAATCGCTAAAGTCTTATCCGATCTAGACGCTAAAATTGAGCTAAATAGTAAGATTAATGCCGAGTTAGAAGCCATGGCGAAACTGATCTACGACTATTGGTTTGTTCAGTTCGATTTCCCCGATGAAAATGGAAAGCCTTATAAGTCCTCCGAAGGTCAAATGGTTTATAACGAAGAGTTGAAGAGAGATATACCTGAGGGGTGGGAGGTGAAGGAGGTTGAAGATGTTATAGATAGAATAATAGACCATAGAGGAAAGACTCCTAAAAAGTTAGGGGGAGATTGGTCTAATGAAGACGACTCTATCATTGCTTTATCCGCTAAAATTGTAAAGGGAGGTAAACTTAGAAATCTGGATCAAGCTAATCGAGTTAATCGTGAGTTGTACGATAAGTGGATGTCTGAAAAACTAATAGATGGTGATGTTTTAATGACCTCTGAAGCTCCAGCCGGTGAGTTCTATTTTATCTATGGGATGACAGAATATTGTTTAAGCCAACGACTATTTGCTTTAAGAGCGAACCCTAGTATAGTTTTACCTTCTTATTTCTACTACGAACTTTCCTCTGGTTATGGGTATTACCAAATTATGGGTAGTCTGAGCGGAAGTACTGTTTTCGGTATTCGCCAAGACGTATTAAGAACAATAAAAGTTGTTGTGCCCGAGCGAGGTATTCAGACTAGGTTTGATTCTATAGTGTTACCTCAATTAAAGAAGATAAAAGAAATAGAGAAAGAAAATGCGAAGCTAACCGAACTAAGAGATTGGTTATTACCGATGCTAATGAATGGTCAGGTAACGGTGAATTAAAGAGCAGACATCGGACGACAAAATCATTCGGATTGAATACACCGATGATTCGGGCGAAAAAGAACAGAAGTTGATAAAGGCGAGCAACGCGAAATTGTCGTTTTCCAATTACTAAGCATCGCGGAGTCAGATGATCCGAAATGCTTGCAGCAGAACCCTTTTAAATTACAATTTTCGGACGCGAATCAACCCAACTCGGACCCGGATCCCTACCCCTCCATAAACTGAAACCCATTGTTCGAAGCAATGGTCACCAAGGGTTCCAGAACAGCCCGATACGCAGCAGGACTTAAGTCTTGAGAAGGGGAAACCTGGAGATAATCGTCGAGGTACTTGCTCTTGGGCTTCACGTCACGAATGATCGAAACGGCCTCGTGCTGAACGCGGTAAAACGCGTCGAAGTAATCGGCGAGCACCGGCAATTTGTCGCTCTTACGGCTATTGAATTGCGGGTCTGCCGGAATCAAGTTCCACATCTGGTCGTGGGCTACAAATTGGAAAGGGATAAAATGCTCCATATCGTATTCGCCCACGTTCAAGCGACGCCCGGTGTAGATGCAATCCATGCCGCCCAATTCGTTCAGCACAATGTCCCAAAATCGCTTCTTGTGCGGCGTGAGGCTGCCACGGAGTTGAGGACGAATGAGTTTGCTGGGCACGTCCGGTACATTGGGATTACGAGTCTGCAAAAACAGCGTCAAATGCCACAGGCAAAACCCTCGTAAAATCCCAGCGTATTTCCGGAAATATTGAAGCCATGCCGGTTGCAACAACAAATGATCATCGTACAGAGCATAGGGCGGATTATTGTAGCCATGTTGGGACAAAGCATACACCCCTTTTTTACTGCCACTCCCCACCCATGGACTTAAGAATTTGTGAGGGACATTGATGTCAAAATGCCGCAGCGTCCGCTGGGTTTCTGCTTTTGTCGATTGCATCAATACACGATGCACCGCATCAGGAGAGGCATCCACCGGCAGCGATTCCAGCTCTTTCAAATTCTCGATTGCTTGCTGCAAATGATCATTCGCTCCAAACGACACTTTGAAATAATTGACAGTATACCAAGCTTGAGACACCATGCGCGCAAACAGCGCCGATTTCTCTATGCGCTCCTTTCCCTGCTCGACCTCCGACAACAAAGCCAACATCCAATAGAACTTGTACGTCGCCGAGGTGTGCTTGAAACACCCCGAAAGCAGACCTGTGTCCACTTCAAAGTCCTCTGGTAGATTCATGGGTTTGAAGATAGGTATGGGATACTGAACGGTGAATGCCGTTCAGATAGCAATTTAACCAAGACTGTTTTTGTTACATTTGAGAGTTCTGTCGCGCCACGAATGACAGTAGCCAAAATTTGACCGAACGATTCATGCTCTTGAACTCACTCTCCACACTGTTTGATTATTCCAAATGGAGTGACATCACCCTCTATTTTGCCTATTTGATAGGGGCACTGCTCATCTTCGGATTCTTCAATGCACTTTTCAACACATTCACTTTAAGGTCCATTTTTAAGCGCGGCAATGCTGAACACAAAGCCATCGTCGCATCTACTAAAAAATATCAGGGTAGCTTCCTTAAAGGCTCTCAAAAGAAAACACGACATCATGCAGATGAATTCTACGAGTTAAGCCGTTTACAATCCTTTAGCTCCGTTGTCGAAGCAATCCCGAATTCCCTTGTTGGCCTTGGTATTCTTGGCACATTTATAGGCCTTTCGATAGGTGTCATGGGCCTGACAGATCAGAGCAATGCAGAAGCGATTAAAGCAGGTGTTCAGTCACTTCTTGACAGCATGGGAACCGCATTTGTGACTTCTGTTATAGGAATGGCTAGTAGCATCTTCCTCACATTTTGGATGAGGATAATGTATGGCATACAAAAAAGTGCGCATCACAATTTTTGCGAGGCGCTCGACCAAAAGCACTACATCACAGATGAAGAATTAAGTGAAATTGAGCAAGAACGCCTGAAGTCCATGCTGCATGAATTGTTCTCTGTTCAGGTAGACAACAAGCACACAACCGCGGGCAATCTGCTCATGCAAAACCTTCAAGCCAACCAAGCCGCATCCTCGAAGCTAGAAGATTTTGGAACTGAACTTGCCGACGGCCTGGCGCTCTCCGCAAACACCATCAGCGCCATTGAAGAACAGCTCGGGAGTCGATTCTCCAATTTGTTCCAAACCCATCTGGGTTCGCACATGGAGAGTATGACCAAATCACTGGAGAGCATTGACGGCAAAGAAACCTCGCAGGCTGACACATTCGCTGACAACCTCGAGTCCAGCTTGAACAAACTGATTGAGCAGTTCCAGTCTGGGTTAAATTCTGGAGCCCGAGACGAGATGATTTCCATGCAAGAAAACCTTGCTGCAACCAGTCAAAGTTTAATTACACTCCCAAAAATCCTCGAAGAAACCAAGGCAGGCTTTCAGTCTATGACGCAACAGTTTCAGGAGTTGGGTGGAGAGCTCGGGCAAAAACTTGCACAACAAATCCAAGCGGCAAGTGAGCAAGCCAGTGCCGCCCAGGCAGCAGGCGCAGAAGCTGCTAAAGTGTCGCTGGACTCAGTCGCTTCTGTATCATCTTCACTGACCCAAGAGATGCAGCGTGGCATGGAAACCTATATGCGCACCAACGCAGCAAGCGTGGAACAGCTAAATGAATTGGTCGGACGGATTCGAAGCGTTCTAGAAGACAACGTGGACTCCAGTGAATCGATTGGTGTGGCCATCACCAGCCTGACCAGCGCCTCAAAATCACTCAATGCCAATACGCAAGATTTGCAATCGGGTCTATCGAGTATGACCCGAATGAATGAATCCATGGCCCAGGTCTCATCCACTCTCTCAGGGGTCACTTCCGGCCTGGAGAATGCGATACGCAGTCAAGGCGAAATCGTAGAAGGTGTATTTGAACAAGCCAAACAAGCCATGGCGGATCAACTGACCGCATATGGCGACGTCAACGATGAGTTGTCCAAAATCAAGAATGCCTTCTCTGAATCCCTCCAGCATTATCAGGCCCAAGTCAATGATGCGGTCAATAGCAACTTGCAGGCATTCGCAACCCGTCTTACCGATGTAGCTGAAAGCTTAACATCGGCTTACAACGCCCTGCAAGAGACTGTAGGAGATATGGAAGGCGTTTTAAATCGACAAGGCAAAGACCTGAGATAAGATGAAGGACGAGGCAGATTACGGCTTATCCATTGGCGACGCGATGTCCGCGTTGCTCCTCATCATCATTTTGGTGATGATGAATGCTCTCAGCACCCTGCAGGAAGAATCGGACAAAGCCAACAAATTCGAACAAAAGAGAAAAGAGCTTTACCACTCACTCTATTCTGAATTTCAAAGCGACTTCGAAAGGCTTCATCTCGAAGTAGATACCGTACACGGAGTGATCGAATTTTCCAGCCCCGACGTACTCTTCACCCAAGGTCAGGCACAAGTCAAGCAAGAATTCAAGGACATTCTGAGTGAATTCTATCCGAGATACTTGGGTGTCTTGACCGAACAAGACTTTAAGCCGTACATCCGCGAGATCAGGGTTGAAGGCCATACAAGTTCGGAGTGGACGAGCAAGACAATATCGACTGAAAGGGCGTACCTCAAAAACCTAGTTCTAAGCCAAGAACGGTCGTTCGAAGTGCTGCAATACTTATTGAAATTACCAGACCGCTCCTCCTCAGTATTGTGGTTTCGGGACAAGGCGGCCGCCATGGGCTACAGCAGCTCTAAACTCATTTTGAAGCCCGATGGCGTGGAGGAAGACAAGGGCAAATCACGCCGCGTAAGCTTTCGAGCCCTCCTTGACTATGAACAGTTCTTGGTCGGACGGACTACACCTGCAGAAGCCTCCATGTGATGCCCGTTATCCCGCAACTTGAATTTGTATTGCTTCCGGGCACAGAAGAAGAGCTGTCAAGAGGGTTGATCAAGCTAGATCGCGTTGCGCGTAAAATTCAGAACTCGGCGCACTCAGAAGATGTGGCGCGCAAGGCGCTGGAAGAATGGAACGCTAGAAACCTGGACTACTTCCAAAGCGGCACAGGCCTCAATCGCCTCATTTCACTCTTGGTCAATGAAGCATCACTCGTGGCGGATATGAAATTTCAAGGGGCCATCTCAACGTGCATACGACTTTATTCCTCAAAGACTGCAGTTTACGGCCTAATGGGCTGGTGCAAAACAAATTGGAACCAGAGCCACATTAGCTTTTACAGGAAACAACTTAAGTTGGCCTCAGATGACCTCCAACTGCTCCCAAATGGGGCAAGCAAGCTCAAGTACGGCCTAGGCCCTTTGCTCGGTTTGTTCATCCACCGGGATGGCGCGGAAGATTTTGCGGCCAACGCACTAGACGCGGAGAGCGGCTGGAATGGGTACATCTCACAAATCAAACTTAGGGATTCCGAAATCTCCGGTGATTTTTTCAAGGCGGCGTCCAAAAGCTACTTGCTTCAATTGCTCGGCCAAACCCAAAACCCAGGTCGCATATCGACTGAAGCTTTGGAATTCTTGGCGAGCGTGAACGATTCCAACCTCAAAAAGAGCCTGCTTTACCTCACGTCATTGACCATCACCGTTTTCGACGAAAAAGGTTTGGACCATGAGGCCCTCCAAAAGCTCACACTGGAAACCATTGGTGAAATCAATAGCTCCGCTTGGCTTGCCGTGGATAACCTTTCGATGAACGAAAAGGCGACGGTGGAACGAGCGAAGGAAATAGTAGAATCCTGGATCACCGAGCTCTTTTTGGAGCGCTTCTGGAACCTCATCGACGACACCAAGCGGCGGCGGTTTTGGACAAAATACCAAAAGCACATGCGGGACGTCCGATTGGCCATCAGCGACCGTTATTGGGCCAATTTACCTGAAGACCTCCGCTCCATTCAATACAAGCCCCGACTTCATGCTACCTCCGAAAATGCGCTGCTGATTTTTAGGATCAAGCACAAAACATTCATTGAATTTGGAGAACGTGCAAGCGGCCCCTTGCAGGTCATTGATTATTCTTCACGCCATGAGGATGCCCTGAAACGAGTTTTGGCAGGCAGCATACGCACTAAACGAGCACCCCAGCACATCAATCCACAAGACCTCAAGTTTTATTCGAAAACAGATCAAATCCTCATTGATTCCAGCGGTAGGATGCGCGATTTCGGTAAACTCAATCATGCCGTGAACTGGGAAAAGAGGCTCGCCCGTTGGATGCGACAAAAAGGACTTTAACCGCCTGACGTGATGATTTCTTTACCTCATATAGAAACCAACAGCAGGAAATTCCTGGTTCAAGAGCTCAAGGCCAATGGAATGATCTCCAAATCATCCGAAACCTGGCAGATGAGCCTGGAGACCTTCTATGAACTAACGCCCGATGAGCAGCGCATTCTTGGATTCCCGGAGCAAGTCCCTTTCGAATGTTATGTTTCCATTGCGGGTGTTGTAAACCGAAAAGGACTCAGCATAAGCTGGGAACTCAAAAATCACGAAGGACGCTTCACAACCGAATCCCTTGAATTTCCTCGCATCTCCACATCCAGCGGGGAGGCAATCTTGCCTCATGGAATTGCTGAGGCGATCGCTTGCATCGATGCGTTTAGCAACATGGAAGACTGCGACGTATCCGATCAGTTTCAAACGATTGCACTATTACAGCGAACTCCTGGCGTCATAATGCCACGTGAATTGCAGGGCAAAACCTTTATCGTGCCCGATTCCATCCAAATTGATCCCGTCGTCCAAGCCGACGAAACCGTATCCCTCGAGATGGGAATCAAGTCGATTTCTCAGGAATTGAATACTGCAATTGGCACTCAAATCGATCGCAAAAGCAGACTCGCTCGCCTTCCCAAGCAAATGGCAAGCACCTTCAAAACGATGGATGGAGATGGGAACGAAGTGCACATAGCCTTCAATCCAAAGGTCAAGGAGGACCTCAAGAAAATTGGCGACTTCCGGAGTGAATCTTTGCCCCGTAAAGAATTCATGCAATTGCTTCGCGAGGATCCATCTCTGGGCTTTGACTCTGACAACATCGACATGAGCCTGTTCTCGGAACGTGTGCTTCGTGTCGGCCTGTTCATTCCTTCCGCAGAAGTCGTTTTCTCCGGAAGCGAAAACAATTGGTTTCCAATCATCCAGTTTCGAAACCAAGACGGTGAGATCCGGCACCTCCGTATTTCGAATGAAGAGGAATTGGAGGCCCTGAAACAAGCCATCGAACTCGCGGAAATGGAAGGTGCCAGCGTTGTCGAATTTGAGGAAGAGCTGTTCACATTGGAAGACATCCTGGAGCTTTATGACATCTGCTTCCGGCAGCTGGAGCAAAAAGAAGTCAAACCGCCCCAAGGCCAGATCATCCCCATTGTAGATGAGGACGACCAAGAGGACTTTGAAGATGAGGATGAAGACGAGTCTGACCCGGAATTCGTCCCTTATGAAATGGCCATGCGCATGTTCGAGCCGCCGCCACATCTGGCGAACGAAATCGAACTCTTCCCCCACCAAAAAGTGGGCGTTGGCTGGCTCCAATCTTTGTTCAAAGACTCCACAAACCGAGGTGGTCTTATCGCCGACGATATGGGACTAGGGAAAACCATTCAAGTCCTCTCCTTCATCCATTGGCACAGGTCACAACAAGAGAAAGACCAAACCAATCTTCCTTACCTCATTGTCGCACCGGTCGTCTTGCTCGAAAATTGGCGCGAAGAAGCGAGTAAGTTTTTCCCCAATGGAATGGATACCGTCATTTTGCACGGAGCTAATGCCCGCCACATCCCGACGGATTATTTATGCAAAGACGTCCTCCTCGTCACCAACTACGAAACGCTCACCCGCAACATCTTGAAATGGGCCACCATCAATTGGGCCATTGTGGCATTGGATGAGGCACAGCAAATCAAAAACCCGGGCACGATTAAATCCCAAGCAGCACGCAGCCTTAAGTCCCGATTCAACATTGCCATGACGGGAACCCCTGTCGAAAACCGCCTTACCGATCTCTGGGCCATCATGGACTTCGTGCAACCAGGCTTTTTGGGCACATCGGCTGAATTCAATCGAAATTTTGTTTCCAAGCGAAAAGAGCAGCAAACAGGCGAAGCGAATACAACCCGACTGCGACGGACCATTGGTCACCGCATGCTCCGGCGAATGAAGGAGTCAACCTTGGAAAATATGCCCGACAAGCATTTGCATCCCGAGGGATGGAACGGGTTCACTATGCACCCGTGGTCCCTGCCTTTGACCGACGCTCAAATGAGCGCCATCCAGGACTTTCAATCGCAATTCGAGCGGGATTGTGCGAATCCCGAGGTCGATGGCGCCGGCGCACGACTTCGCGCCATTGAGGGATTTCGTCGCGTGGCCGATCATCCACTCGTAGCCGATAAGCGGTTGATTCCAGTCCTGGAAAGTCCCGTCGAGGAACTTATTGAGAAGTCGGCCAAACTCCAGGTGGCCATCGAAGTAATTCATCAAGTCAAAGCCGCTGATGAAAAGGTCATTATCTTCTCTGGCATTCGGCTATCCCAGCAGTTGCTCGCCCGCATCGTCTCGGAGAAGTTTGGCATTGATCCTAGAATCATTAACGGCGACACCCCGATTACCAGCGGACGCACCACGTCGTCGCGTCAAAGCATCATCGAAGAATATTCCAAAAAGAAGGGGTTCGATGTGCTAATCCTTTCACCTCTCGCTGCAGGGGTCGGTTTGAACATCACCGCTGCCAATCACGTCATTCACTTCACAAGGCATTGGAACCCGGCAAAAGAAGCCCAAGCAACGGACCGCGCCTACCGCATCGGCCAGAAAAAACCCGTACACATCTACTATCCAATGAGCCTGAGCGAGGCATTCCAAAGCTTCGACTCCGTTCTTCATTTGTTGCTCGAACGAAAGCAAAATCTCGCCTCCAGCACCCTGACACCGACCCAAGATCTGAGCCACCAAGAGTTCATGGGGCTCCTTCAAAATGCACCAAGCCATGGATAAGAACGAATGGCTGATTTGCCTCTGTTTCCGCAATAAGACTTCAGCCGCATCAGTAGGCTCCAAAATCGTGGTTCGTATTTTAAATCCTTACGAAGCGCGCACTGTGGACACCTTAATAGGAAACTCAGAAACCGCCACGCGGTCTGAGGTCGTCCTTGCATTCTTGTTTGGAGAGGAACACAGAACGATCAAGCGGATAGACTGGTTTGGAGAGCAACGGAGCGCCGAAGATGATAATTCAGCGATATACCAGGCTCGGACATGGCTCAGGCATTTGGAGATGGAAAGAAGGCCTGGTTTACTTAACTACCCGAGGCACGAGAATTACCCTTCGCCTTTTCACGAACAAGGTGATCAGAAAGCAATCAATCCAAGGGATGTGAAGGAAGGTTCCACAAAGAAAGAATCCGCTGAGAGCGCATCGAATTTTAACATTGTAAGCGAACCGAAAATAGCGCCCAAAGGAGCCAGTTCTCAGCAGCCCATCCTTCCTAAAATCCAGAAATCAAAGGAACGCCCTAATACCATTCCAATGGATGAAAACAGGAAAAGAGCGGTGCTCCGAGAATGGTTAAGTATCATTCGCCGGGGTGTTCTCCGAGACTAAAATCAATTAACAAAAAAACCGTTTGTGCAGTAAAGTTTGATTGTCTCACCCATACCAACCCAACTCCTCATCGATAAGCATAAACAAATCCATCGTCCTCCAAATCAAAAACATCCTCGAAGCAGGCCATTCGTTGACGTTCACATCTGAGTCCTCAGGTCAAGGTGGAGAGAAAGTGATCATTCAGCTCAATGAAAAGCCCATTGGCGAGGTATATACCTGGGATAGTGACGAAAGAATGCATCGAAACATTGTCCATGGAAACGAAGTCGAAGCCAAATTGGCCGGTGAGATCAAAGAGTGGATGTATGAAGCGTTTTTCGCCTATGTCGTGAGACGCGACATCATTTGTGATTCCTACAGATGTGAGTTTGAAATCGACGAAGGAGTTTTAACCTTAGGCATTTCGGGAGAATGGTCCTTTGATGGCGCTCAAGGATCCGAGGGGGGAATGATGGTGCTT
>CAJQKK010000135.1 GCA_905478895.1 uncultured Flavobacteriales bacterium
GATCAAATGCGCCCGGGCAATGATGTCATAATTGTCATCAATCCATTTGTTCAACTCCGGACGCTTCATGTCTTTTTGCTCGCGTCGGGACGGAGACATGGTGTGCTTGTCCACCACATTCGTGCACTTCTCGATGGCGCGCTCCATCAGCGGGTATACCTGCTGGGCAGTGGTTTCATCGACCGGCGGAAAAATCGGTAAGATTTCATCCCAATTCTCCACGTATTCTTCAAATAGAATCACTTCCGCTTCCGCCATCGCTTCCTTGGCATAGAAGAAACCATTGTACTTAGCGTGTGTGTTGTGATACGCACGGTACAGCATGCCGTCACGTGTTGTTGAACAACTCGAAACGACTAGCACCAGTAGCACCAACCCCGCAAAAATCTTATGATTCATCTTATCCATCCGAATGAACTGGTTTCTCAGCGCAAATTCCTCAACGCAGAAGCCGCTAAATTATTCCAAAGTCGCCGATGAATCGATGCCTTTTTTAGGAAAGAGCAAAAGTTGCTCGCGGATTCATCGATATTTGCGGGACACCATGGCCAAGAAAACCACATTTTGGAAGCGTTGGAGCAAGCCTTACCGGCTGACCATTCTTGAAGAATTGTCCTTCAAAGAGCGCTGGGAAATTTCGATTTCGAGATTTGGTGTTGCGCTTACGGTTGGAGCATTGGTCTTGGTAGTGGCAGCATCGGTTTATGCGTTGGTCGCGTGGACGCCTCTGAAAGAGTTCGTGGTTCCGGGATACGCCAGTGAAAATTCAAGGTTGCGAGCGATTCAAGCAGAAATGACCGCTGATAGCGCCATCAGGCAATTGGCCATTCAAGAAGAGTACCTTGAGGCGTTGAGTGTGTTGTTGCAAGGTGACGTTGTAGAACGTTCGATCGAGGCTCCTGAAGAAGGTGGTGCCGATGGAGGGCAGCCGCTAGCCGAATGGGGTTTGACGCAAGAGGAATTGGACTTGAGGAGTCGGGTGGAAGAAGAAGATCGCTTCGCTTTGCAACGCGGTCACATGAACGAAACTACTCTGCGGAACATTCCGTTTGCTCCGATTCAAGGGTCAATTTCCTCAAAATTCAATCCAGCCATTGGCCACTTTGGTGTCGATTTCGTGGCCCCTGAAGGCTCGGTAATTCATGCGGTGGATGACGGAATCGTGGTCATCGCCTCGTACACCTCCGACGGAGGCTATGTCATTAGCGTCCAGCACCCATCCAACCGAACGTCCGTTTACAAGCACAACAAATCCCTCCTGGTAGAGGCTGGCGACCGAGTCCAGGCTGGCGACCCCATCGCTATTTTAGGAGGGACAGGCACCCACAGCACAGGTCCACATTCGCATTTTGAATGGTGGGTGGATGGCCAACCGCTCGACCCCACGCAGTGGCTTCCTGAGCATTTAGAAGACGTCAGTCTTTCAGAATGATGTCAAATTCAACGAGGTCAACGAACCGTTGAATGCGTTCGTCGAGCTCCGCTTGCGTCAATTCCAGCAATCGATCCGTGCCAAACTTCTCGCATGTAAAAGAAGCCAAGGCCGACCCAAGGACCACACCACGTTTCATGTTGTTGAACGAAATGTCATCGGTATGCGCCAAATAACCCACGAAACCCCCAGCGAATGTGTCACCGGCTCCTGTTGGGTCTAACACCTCTTCCAATGGCAACGCCGGAGCGAAGAATACTTCTTCTTTGTTGAACAACAAAGCTCCGTGCTCTCCCTTCTTGATGACCAATGTTGCTGGGCCCATTTCAAGGATTTTCTGCGCGGCCTTCACCAGTGAATGTTCCCCCGAAAGTTGCCGCGCTTCTTCATCGTTGATCGTGAGCACATCAATCCGTTTGATGACTTCTTTCAATGGCTCCAAAGCGATGTCCATCCAAAAGTTCATCGTGTCCAACACAATGAGCTTGGGACGAGATTCCATTTGATCCAAGACACTCGCTTGCACGTTGGGGTCCAAATTGCCCAACATCACGTAATCCGCATTGCGCGCGCCGGCGGGTACTTGCGGTTTAAAATCCGCCAACACATTTAGCTCCGTAGCGAGCGTGTCCCGTGAGTTCATATCGAGGTGGTACTTGCCCGCCCAATAGAAGCTCTTTTCGCCTTTTCGACGCTCAAGCCCATCGGTTCGAATTCCACGGCGCTGCATTTCTTGAATGAATGACTCCGGGAAATCATCCCCAATGACTGAGATAATGTGCTGTTCGTCTACGAACTGACTTGCGCTCAGGCCAATGTATGACGCAGCCCCACCGACCACTTTTCCCGACGACCCAAATGGTGTTTCAATGGCATCAAACGCAACGGTTCCAACTGTAATAAGGCTCATGTTCTCTGTAAATGTGGCACAAATGTACCGAAGAGAAAATGGTTCAATTCCGTCTGGTGAAACTTTTCACGTTGTGGCTTCGTATTCTTTCACACCTTTGAAATTTCCGGATAATCTTTTTTATCGGGAAAGAAAGGGTTATCTTTGCCGTCCGAATATTCCTCCTTAGCTCAGCTGGTTAGAGCATCTGACTGTTAATCAGAGGGTCCTTGGTTCGAGTCCAAGAGGAGGAGCTTCAAAAAGAAAAGCCACGCTGAATCGCGTGGCTTTTTTCATTTCATTCCCTTTTTCGGCTGCAACACGTTCCGTGAACCTGTGTCGCAATTAGAGTGCGCTGAGCGAGTGTTGAAAGACGA
>CAJQKK010000136.1 GCA_905478895.1 uncultured Flavobacteriales bacterium
TTAAGAAAGCCGCGGCTTGACTGGACCTGAGATAATGGGCCAGCGCTTCGTTACGCTGGCGAAGTTCGTCTTCGGAAAGTTCATGGGCAATCAAGCCTTGAATCAAGTCTTGAAACTGATTTGATTCCCGGCGGTCAAATACGACGCCGGATCGGGTTTCATCCAAAATTCGCCCAACGTCAGATGCCGTGTCACCCAAATAAAAAAGGGGACGAGATGCCCTCAAATATTCAAAGAGCTTGCCCGGAATGTGACCCCGGTTGTAATCCTTCGGCCCCACCAAAAACAACCCATCCGCAGCCTCCTGAATGGCCGGTATTTCATCCATCGGACGATTTCCGTGAAAGTGCATGAAGGAAAACTCTTGTTCCAAATCATGCTGATAACCCGTTGGTATCGATCCATAAAAATCGAATTGTATCGTGCGGGTTCCAGAGGCATTGTTGTGTTCCTGAATGGCCCTTAAAAAAGGTTCGATTTCGTACAAGTCGGTCAACATCCCCGTATACACCATCCGAAAAGCAGCTGCGGACGACGCTGGCTTCCATGCCACAATTGCTTGATCGATGCCATTGGGTATGACATGGATGTCTTCCGCGGACCGAGAAGGCACCTTGCTGTGAAACAATTCCTTGAAGCCCCAGCTCACTGTCGTTAAAGCATTAGCATGGATCAGCACATCCCTTTCCAGCTTGCTGTCGATAAATTTCGACAATGCAGAGTGCCCCAGTTGATGGTAGTAAAATATATCTGTCCAGGGATCTCTAAAGTCGGCAATCCAGCGCACACGGCGCTTTTTCATCACTTCCCTGCCAATCAGTTGAACGGAATGCGGCGGGCTCGTTGTGATGATGGCTTGGATCTCATGTGCATCAATTATTTCCACTGCCTTTCGCACCGCTCTATGGTTCCATGTCTTCCGAGGATCTGGAATGAACACATTGCTCCTCAGTCTCGTCAAAAGGTTCGCCGCTGACTGGCCCTCCTTTTGGGCGGAAAATCCCTGAGGAGGTATGTGCTTTTTGAAAAGTTGCTTTGTTAATCGGAAAGGGTTCCACGCACTTATTCGGTGCAGATGAATCCGACCATCTACCTCATCCAATAACCGCTGATCCGTGCTATGGTATTCCGCTGAGTTCTCCTCCAATGTGAGCACATGCACCTCCGCCTCGAGGCCCACCATTTCATTGGACAATGCCAACCACCTCCTCACCGAAATGCCCCCGGCCGGTGGCCAGTAATAGGTAATAATTAGGATTTTGGGGTTGTGTAGCATGCAAGATTTTTGAGTTACTCAACCGGCATACCAATCGTCCACATGCCACTTAACCGCCGCAATTCAATATCTGCTGCTTGCCACGCATACAAGGCCTGCACCTGCTGCTGCTCTGAATTCATTCGCTGCATCTGAATATCCCTGAATTCCAGTGAATTGATGGCACCCGTTGAAAACCGCTCTCGGGCAATTTCAAGCGCCAAAAGGCTGTTCGCTGCAAGCTGGGCGGAAATTGAATGAGCACGTGCTGAAGACTGCCAGCGTGACAGCGCGTCTTGCAGAAGCCGCTCCACCTCCCTTCGTTCTTCCATCGCCTGCATCTCCGCCATGGCGACCTGAATTTTCGCTTGCTGGATCGCCCTTCGCGTGGCACCACCATTGAACAAGTTGAAATTCAAAGCCAAACTCGCTGCTAAATTTTTGGTGGCACCCTCACCCGATAAATCGCCCGCTTCAAAACGACTAGTTTGCTCATTTTGGTTCGCATTCAAGGATAACGTTGGACTCTGTCGCGCTTGAGCTTGCTGCACTCCTGTTTCCGCAATCGAAAGAGAGATGAGAGCGTTTTGAATCACTGTTGCACTTGAAAGAGCCCGTGCGCGGAGGGCTTCAAAATCATTCATGGCATCTGGAACTTCCAATGAAGATGCCCATTCCCAATCCATTGCTGCCGACTCACCCATCAGTCGGTTCAAGGCAATGGTCGCTTGTTCAATGTTGGCCTTTTGCTGCCACCACGCCAGGCTATCCGTCAAAAGTGCATTCTCCAACTGCAAACGATCAAAGGTTGTAGCCGCGCCGGTAGCTTTGCGAGCTTCTATCCATTGAAGACGAGCGCGCGAAACATCCATCGCCGACAAAAGCACTTCGCTCAATGCCTTTTGCACCAGCACGCCATTGTACGCGAGCATCGTTGCTGCAACCGTTTGTTCGATAACCAGAGCCGCTTGGCCATCTGCTTGCTCAACCAGTCGCTCCAATGCGCGCTTATCAGCGAACATTCCCAGTCCATCAAATAGCATCCAATTCAATTGACCACTGACATTAACAGATTCGCTTTGCAAGCGCTCCTGGATGAACGAAGTCGGGTTTTGCGACTGATCGCTCACTGCATTTGAGCCTGTCGCAGATAGGCCAATTTGTGGCAACGCACCTGCGGCACCCCACGAATTACCAACCGCTGCCATTTCCACTTGTTGCCGCGCAATCTGAATGCCCAGGTTATTCTCCAGGGCACGCGCTACGGCAATATCCATGCTCAAGGGTTGTTGCGATTGCGCACTTGCTATGCTCAATCCGGTCATGAGGAAAGCTGCGAGCATTCCCCTGAATTGGCTGCTGAAGGGATGAAACATGCTTCTTATCATTCTTCAAAAGATTGTTCTTCCCGAATGGCCGGTTCACCCGCTTCTACGGAGGGCCAATCGCCTCGCTTGATCCACACCCAACTGCGGTGCAACGGGTTGATCCATTGCAGATAAATGGGAAGCAAAACAAGGATGATCACGGTGACAAACAACAGGCCAAAGGCCACTGCAATCGCCATCGGAATTAAAAATTGAGCCTGGAAACTCTTATTGAGCATCAGCGGTGCCAAACCGGCAACGGTGGTAATCGACGTCAAAACAATGGGACGAAAACGACTCATTCCCGCTTCCCAAATTGCCGTTTTGACTTCCATTCCTTGCTTCAAATTCACATTGTATGCCGCGACAAAAACCAGTGCATCATTTACCAAAATTCCGATGAGCGCAATCATCCCCAAAATGGAAAACAGGCTAATCTGAGCTCCCAGAATCCAATGCCCGAGGCTGACACCGATAAATCCAAAAGGAATCAGTCCGAAGACGGCAATTCCTTGCAAAGGAGAACGGAAAGCCAAGATGATGATGAAGAGCATCAAGGCGAAGATCAATGGCATCACCCGTTGGATGCTTTCTTGGGACTTGATGACCTCTCGATTTTGTCCCTCATAGCTCGGAGTGATGCTTGGGTAGCGCTGCAAAATGGCCGGCAAAACCTCGGTCTTGATAGCGGCGTTTGCATCCGATGCACTCACCTCTGGCCCCGCCAAATCCGCCGAAACCTGCACTTCGCGCTGACCGTACAGGCGGTTAATGGCACTAACGCCCCTTCCCGCGTCCACTTCTGCAATTTCCGTTAGCGGAATCTGGGCCCCGGTAATGTCTTGAACCCGAAACGATTGCAAGTCCCCCATGGATTGTCGGTCCCGCTCGTCCAAACGCACCCAAACCCGCAATTCATCCCGACCCTTTTGGAGCCTTTGCGCCTCCGCACCAAAAAAGCTTTGGCGAATTTGCGCCATCACAGATTGATGGGTGAAGCCCAATTGAAAAGCACGCGGCTTGAGCCGAATGTTGACTTCTTGGATGCCCTTCTGATTGTTGTCAATCACGTCTTTGAGGTCTTCGCGTTGCAACATGGCCGCCTTCAGCTCCTCCGTGGCAGCCGCCAACTCACTCAGGTTGTTTCCCAGCAATGAAACCGATACGGGCCGACCAAATGGAGAAAACGCGGCAAAACTCAAGTTCTCTGCACCGAGCACCGTCCCCACCCGCTCACGAATCATCCCTGAGATATCTGTGGATTGCATGTTCCGGCGCTCTCCATCCAGCAGTTGCACGTTGATGAGGCCATTGTACATGGTGGGGCCAATGCGTTTGTCTACCGCTTGAATCAGTTGCAAGCTATCGTCGCGTTGGGCAGAGAGCTCATCATTAACCTCCCAGACGATGGCTTCAATTCGATCCAATTCCGCCTGAGTGATTTGCTCACGCGTTCCGGCTTGCATGGTCAAATTGATCGTCAGGTTGTCGCCCTCAATGAAAGGGAAGAATGTCGTTTTGACCAAGCCACTTCCAATCAACCCCGGCACCGATACCAAGAAAATGGTAACGATGATGCAAAACATGATCCACGGTTGTTTCAAGCTGAACCGGAGGACGGGTGCATAAATAGAATCCCGCATGCCGTTCATGAAACTCCGCATGAAGCGCTCCACTCGATTCGGCTCAAAGTCTCGGCGCAAGGCCTTCGAATGACCGATGTGTGCCGGCAAAATAAGTGCCCCCTCCACCAAAGAAAATACAAGGGTCAAAATGATGACGGTGGCCATGTCTCCGAAAAAGTCTCCCAGTTGACCTTCGATGTAGAAGAATGAGGAGAAAGCCACCACAGTCGTAACAATTGCAGCAAAAACCGCCGGCAATACCTCGAGCGTCCCATTGATCGTCGCCTCCATGCGCGATTCTCCGCGCTCATAATGCTGGTAAATGTTTTCGGCGATGACGATGCCATCGTCCACCAAGATACCAATGACCAGAATCATCCCAAACAATGAAATGACATTGATGGTCACCCCCATCGAACCGGCAAACAGAAACATGCCCATGAAGGAAACTGGAATGGCCAGCGCCACCCAAAATGCCAGGCGGATGTTGAGGAACAAGGCCAAAAACAATATCACCAAAAAGAATCCAATGATGCCATTGTTGACCAACAGATCAATCCGCTGGTTGAGAACTACACTCGAATCACGGATGACTTCAATGCGGGTAGCGCCTCCCATGGCATTGTATTGCTCGATGTACTCACGCACATAGGCTGCTATATCCAAAATTGATTCCGTCGTGAGGTTATTGACGGTGACGACCGCTGCCGGTTGTCCGTTGAACCAATTGCGAGACGGGTCATTTTCTGACCATCGCTGTTCTACCTTAGCCACATCTCCTAAGCGCACCACCCGGCCGTCCCGATTGGCTCGAATGACAATATCGCGCATCGATTCGACATCGTAGGAGCGGAAACGGCCCCGAATGATCATCTCTTCATTGGCCAATTTCAACCGCCCTCCTGTCGCCTCCAAATTGGCGTTGCCAACGGCGGCAGCAACTTCTCCCACGGTTAAGTTCAACTCGCTGAGCTGCGCCTGGCGCAGGCTGATTTCAATTTCTTCGTCCGGAAATCCACTCAGTTGCACCTGCGAGATAACAGCTGCACTGCGCAATTCCGTTTCGATGCGGCGTGCCTCCGACTTGAGGATGCGAAGGTCATCGATGCCGATAACCGCAAAGGAAATGGCTACGCCAATCGCATCCTGCTTAAAAACGATTGGAGGCTCCATCCCCACTGGAAAACTCGCAATGCGGTCCACTGCATTCTTTACGTTCTGCAGCGCCTCGTCTGTCAGCTCCGGAGACAATGTCTCTATGGAAATGGTTCCAGCATTCTCACTGCATACCGATTTCACTTGATCTAGCCCTGAAATCCCCTTCAGGTTTTCCTCAATCTTGGCCACAATCCCTTCTTCAATTTCCGCCGCCGAGGCGCCCGGATACACCACTTGAACCTGAATTTTCTTGGACTCCGTCACCGGGAAAAAATTCGAGCTCAGATTGGTGAGGCCCACATAACCAGACGCCAAAATGGCCAGCATGAGCAAATCACCAGTGAGGTTGTATCGGACGAAATAACGGATAAGGCTGCGCATCAGTCCTGGGATTCGTTGCTTTCAATAGAGACTGCCATGCCGTCAAAGGCATTGGTCAACGACTCATTGAGTACGCGGGCCCCAGAATCCAAACCGCGGCCAATGGCATGGGAGCGAGATTGGAACAAGACCTCCACGGATTTCTCGACCAATTGACCGTTCGAAACCTCGTATACATGGTTGCCCTTGTGCATCCATGTCAATGGAATTTCGAAAGCGTTTTCGATGGGCTCGCTGACGATTTCACCCGTCAAGAAGCGACCATCACGCAGGGCGTTTTTTTGACTTGCAACCGGGACAACTCGGCAGAAGACACTGGCTGATTGCGTGGATGGATCGACATTCCCCGCAATGCGATGAACGGTTCCTTCTGCGACAACGGATCCGTTTTCATCAAAAAACCGGACCGAATCTCGGCGTTGAATGGAAGCTAAGTACCGCGCATGCACGGCCGTTTTAATTTCATAATACCCCTCGCCCACGAGCATTCCAGCCATTTGACCTGCGCGAACCAATGCCCCGGGACGGACATTGGCCTGAACAACAATTCCTTTGAACGGTGCGCGAACCTGGAATTTGCTCAATCGTTCCTCTGCAGAACGAATGCTGTGATAACTCGAAACGATGCCTCTATTGGACAAAAACAGACGTTCACGATCGGATGTTGGTTCGGGCAGGTCAGGCAATACCGCATCCGGCCGGATAGACATCACGTACTTTTTCCATGCCTCTCCCCTGCCCTCAAAATCCATTTGAAGATCCGCCAATTGACCGGAAAGCAATTGCAAAAATTGGCTGCGCTGAGCCACCAAGGCCAAGCGGGATTCCGTGTCATCCAGTGCAAGAACAACTTCGCCTTCCTCAAATGCCATTCCTTCTCGAAACTCTTTGGCGCCCATCATCAAATTCCCCGTGACTTCTGTGAGGATTTCCATGCGATACAGTGCTTCCACACGTCCTTCTACCGGTGTTTTTGGTGAAATAGCGGCCAATTGAACGAACGATGATCGCACCGCTCGAGGAGGCGAAGGTTTGTCGGAAATCGGCAGTTCCTCCTTGATCGAAATAAGTCCTTTCATCATGCCAAACCCAGCTGCGAGAATAGCAGCCCCAAGAACAAATCGAATGGTACCTTTTA
>CAJQKK010000137.1 GCA_905478895.1 uncultured Flavobacteriales bacterium
CCAATTAGATTTTGCAATTGCTCCATGCCTCCAAGATAATTAGAGTGTGTCGATTGCATACAAATTCAGAAAATCCTTTTTATCTTTGCGCACGCTTTGACCGCGGTCATTGTCGTTAATTCCCCGATGGTGTAATGGTAACACACCGGCTTTTGGTGCCGTTTTTCAAGGTTCGAGTCCTTGTCGGGGAACGTTTAGCTTGAGAATCCTTGGGAATTTTCCCAGGGATTTTTCATTCATGCACTTACCGAAATGAATTATTCGCCGTTGGTGAGGGCGTCAATTTGCGCTTGCAATCCGATGATCGCGTTTTGCATAGAGTCCACGGTGCTGAGCAATTGGGTCAAGGCAGCGGCCACTTCGTGTCCGCCGACGTAGATTTCGCCATTGACAGCAGCATTTCCCGCGATGGTTGCGTCTCCTGCGTTGCTGACCGTGAAAGCATCTGAGCGATCATTGGCAGCATTTCCATTTCCGATGGCGAACAAGATGTCGGGTTGCTCGGCGCTATTGAACTGGCCAAATACGGCGCTATTGGCTTGATCCGCGATGACGCCCAAACCGCTCGCAAACGCATTCGATGCAGATGCTGTTGAGGAACGTCCAATAGCGCGGCTATAGAGACCACTAGCGTTGCTCTCAAATCCGCCTGCATGACTGGCATATCCAGATGCGGTGCATCCAAATCCTTCCGCATGCGCCACGTCACCGCTTGCAGAACTTGCCTGCCCTTCCGCATGCGATGAATTTCCAGCGGCTTCGTTTTGTCGGCCTTCGGCATGGGAATACAAACCTGAGGCCGTCGATAAGTAGCCTTGGGCATGTGCAGCGGTATTTTCCGCGCTGGTTCCGTAGCCTTCCGAGTGGCTGTAGTTGGACGTTGCTTCCGTGTTGTAACCTTCGGCATGAGCAGTGAGACTTGTTGCCAAGGTCAACATCCCTTCTGAATGGGAAGCGGTGCCGCTTGCTGTCGTGCCTTCGCCTTCTGCACTTGAACAAATTGCGCTGGCCGTGGTGAGCCGATTTTGTGCATTGCTGTAAGGCCCGCTTGCCGTAGTATTGATGCCTGAGGCGTTGGCATAAAGACCAGTAGCAGAGACGGCATACCCTTGTTCAAACCGTTGCAAAATTCGAGCAGACCCTTTCATCCAAGTATAGGTCGTCGTTGCGACGATACTGTCTTGCACGCTGGAAAGACCGAGAGAATCGCGCGCAGCCGATGCGGACGATGCATTTGTGCCGCCATATTCTATCGGGATTACTCCTTCTGCGTTGAATTCGGCACCATAAAAAGGCAGGAAAATCAGCAAATCATTGACTTCAATGGTACCGCTATTGTCGCTGTCTGGGTTATACGGGAATCCACCTGCGTATTCGCTTTGGGCTTGGCATATGGATAGGGCGGCGCCCATAGCGAGGGCAAAAACGGTCAGTCTTAGACGAGATAAGAAAGGCATGCTGTTCATTTTGAGAGCAAGTTACGTGTCAATAAGGGAAAGTGAAGGCCAATAGAATCACCCTTGACGGGTCCAGGCATTACTTCGAGATGATCCAGCGAAGTGTCTCCACGTCTTCTGCATATTCAATGCGTACGAGGTAGCAACCGGATAAGAGCTCCGAGGCATCCAGTAGGATTAAGGCCGTGGATTCGTGCTCATTTCCATCAAGCTGGATGGAAGGCATGGCCTGCTGCCCAGCGAGGTTGTAGACGCTGACGGTGACCCCTGCTGCTTGCGCTTGTTGAACTCGCAGAGTGGAGGAAGATGCGGTTGGGTTCGGCGAGATCGTGCTGCCGGTTGTGAAGAATTGTTCGAACGGATTTTTGGAACTCGGCTGGCCGAAAGTCTCGTCACCCGAATCTTCAATCCACTCCGCAGGGCTTTCGAGGAGCCCTAAAGGTTCCTCACAATCGTCCCCTGCGAAAATCAACGTTTGTACGAATGTCGCCTCGTTTCCACTGCAATCGCTCGCGGTGTATGTGCGTTCAATTTCAAAAGGGGTGTCGTCGCCTGCA
The DNA here is from genome assembly GCA_905478895.1 of uncultured Flavobacteriales bacterium. Taxonomy (GTDB): domain Bacteria; phylum Bacteroidota; class Bacteroidia; order Flavobacteriales_D; family Sanyastnellaceae; genus UA16. The sequence goes on from CAJQKK010000137.1 coordinate 2,015, forward strand.
TCGGGATTTCCGCTTACAATGAAATCAGCGTAATTGCTTTCCAATCCCAAACTACAGTTGTCTTCCGCAAAAGAACAAGGATCGGGCAAGGCGACTCCGACGCTCGGTTCAAAGCAAAGGGATATGGTGCTTTCGCAGCTGCTCTCCATAACGGGTGCAGTGGTGTCTACCGCATATGTGTATTGCGTTTCGGATGTGAAATCACCGGAATTTGGGTTCAAGGAATTGTAAAATTGTGCAACGAACTCATCTCCACAAGGCACATCTACCAATACGTCAGCTCCCAGATCAACAACGAGGTCTCCTGCCAAACCCATTACGGACTGCCCCAAAACTTCACCTTCCCATGCGAACCAGCCACCCAAACCGTATTCGCAGTTCACGCCGTTTCCACCCTGACCAAGTTGAAAACGTTTGCTCTCGTTGAACGGCATATGAGATAACTGGAGCCAGGACCCATCATAACCCCCAGAACCGATGAGGTAAGACTGAGAATTATCCATGCGATAAGTGATCCAGCTTGCGGTATCTGCGTCGCATCCAAAAGCGGTCAATAAATCATGTTCTGAACTTTCGTTGAGCCACGTCTCTGCGGTTTGCATATCCTCCAAAACCAAATGCACATTCCATGTGAGGTTGTCGTTCTCACTATCGGCAACCTGTCCTGTGACCAAAGCAATACCGTTGGAAAATCGGGTTAGGATGAGTGGAAACGATTCAATGAAATAATCAGATTCGGCCAGACCGAGCTGTTCCGCCAACCCAAAAAGTCGGATTGCTCCGTCTGGGCCGTCGCCTTCCGCGGTATTCGCAAGATTGAAGTTTTGACTACCAATGACCTCTCCAAAAAACGAGGTTACCTCTAATGTATCTCCGTTGGAGGGATCGATGGCTACGATGCCACTATCTGCAGCACTTGGCAAGTCTGAAACGCACTGGACCGTGTCTGGATCAAATGCAGCGAGAAACACAGGTGCACAATTCGTGCATCCCACGAGTACGCCATTGCAATCGTAATCAGGAAGGGGGTATTCACACGATGAGGGGATGGAGAGTGTCGCCTCACCATCGAAGTTGCATGCGGTGAAATCCATGCATCCGGCACAACTTTCAAAATCGCATGCGGTCTCATCTGGAATGGTTGCGTTATCGTCGAAATTGCACGCAAGCGGTGCGGTGCAGCCCGCACAGGAGAAGTATTCACAGGACAGGTCTGGGTACAACGCGAGGGGATCGAAGTTGCATGCAAATTCATTCATGCAACCGATGCACGACAAGTATTCACAGGAGTCGTCATCTTCCGTGGCAGAAGCATCATAATTGCAAGCAAATGGATTGGTGCACCCTTCTTGAACGTAAGCACTAGCCACTGAAATATTCAATGTGGTTAAGAGCATTGCCCATGCGAGGCAAGGCAGCAATCCAGTCTTCTTGGATGTGAGCAGGCGATTCATTGGTGGATCAGAAAACAATTCTGAGATTATACCACCAAATTCGGGCTTTTCCCACCAAAAAACAAGTCAGAACGCACAAATAACAAGTCGAAAAGTCAAAAAACACAAATGAACCAGAATTATACTGCAACGATATTGATGATTCGCCCCGGCACAACAATGACCTTTCGGATGGTTTTTCCTGCTATTTGGGCGATGGTTTTTTCGTGATTGAGCGCTGCAT
>CAJQKK010000138.1 GCA_905478895.1 uncultured Flavobacteriales bacterium
AGCTGCATTGCCACTTGGAACTCGCCATCCGATCGAACACATTGCGCGAATTCGCACAAGTCAGCGGCTTGGATGTATCGACCGATGAGGCATTTGCCGAAGCGTTCTTGATTCAAAAGCCAATGGGCGAGTTGAAATCAGTGCTCCACAAATTTTTGAACACCCGAAATGTCATCACCCAAGAAGATTGGATGGAACGCATTGCATTCGAAGCCTGTGAGGACATGTACCTCCTGTCCAATGTTCGAATCCTTGAACTTCGGTACGCACCGAGCTTTCTGCTGGACCACCACACTCACATGAAAGCTGACCGGCTTCAAGAAGCCATCATTCGAGGCGTCCAGCGCGCTGAACAAACCTATCCGATGGCTGTGGGCCTCATCTGCATTCTCCAACGAACGAAATCCGTTCAACAAAATAGAAAGTGGTTGGATTTCGCTTTGCAATCGGACCATCAATTCATCGGTTTGGACTTGGCGGATAACGAAGTAGATTTTGACCCTGAGCCCTTTATACCTCTGTTTCACAAAGCCAAAGAAAGAGGGCTGGGCATCACAGTGCATGCCGGAGAACCTAATGTTCGCGGGATCTCACGCAACATTCGAACCGCGATAGAGCAAATGGGAGCCGACCGAATTGGACACGGCCTGCAAGCGATAGAAAATCCCGCGGTCGTATCATTGCTCATCAGCCAAGATGTTCCATTGGAATTGTGTCCTACCAGCAATGTGCTTACCGGAGCTTGCGCTTCCATCGACCAACACCCTTTCAAGACCCTCTTGGATGCAGGAGTCAAAGTAACAGTCAATACGGACGATCCGGGCATCATGTGCACAAACCTTCAGAACGAATACAACTTATTAAACAACGCCTTCAGCATTGACCTTGAATCTTTCGAGACCTGCAACGCTTGGGCTTATGAAGCGAGTTTCATTCCATTGGCCAGAAAGGAATACGCCTGGAACAACCGATTCAAATCCGAAATGTCATGATAAAAGCACCATCTACCAACCCACGAATCATCGCCTCCATTGCGATGATTTTCGGAATGATCACTGCCACAAAAGCCCAAGAAAACACAGTTGGAACCATCGCTTTCGACCCTTCCGAATTTTCTCCTGGCTACACTCTTATTTACCCCCACAATCAACCCCATGCACGCCTCATCGATGGCTGTGGAGAAGTGGTTCACATTTGGGAAAATGAGGCCGATCGTTTTCCAGGGAATAGCGCAATGCTCACCCCAACAGGCGGGTTGGTCTTTGCGCACCGGCCTGAGGATGACTCAGACTCACCGATCATTGCGGGCGGAAGAGGAGAAACCATCGAAATGCGGTCGTGGGAAAACATCCCGCTTTGGAGCTATTCATTGAATGACAGCTCCGGGCGCTTGCACCACGACTTCACCTTCATGAACAATGGACATGTTCTGGCCATTGCATGGGAAAAAATCGATTCCCTGGAAGCCGTCGAGGCCGGTCGCAACCCTGAAAATCTCGAAGGAGGTGCGCTGTGGAGTGAGCGCTTAATCGAGCTTCAGCCAGATGGCAATGGAGGAGCCTCCGTTGTATGGGAATGGCGTGCATGGGATTACCTCATCCAAGATTTTGACTCTACCAAAAACAACTTCGGAGTGATCGCTGACCATCCCGAGAGAATCAATGTCAACTTCGGTACCATTGGAAACAACGCACCCGACTGGCTGCACGCAAATGGCATCGATTACAATCCGCAAACCAACCAAATCTTGTTGAGCGTACCCAACTTCGATGAACTCTGGATCATCGATCGAGGGCAAGAAGACTTGGGGCTGGTTTGGCGATGGGGAAATCCCGAGGCATACGGACAGGGCACTCCTGAAGACCAGCAACTGTTCTATCAGCACAGTGGAACTTGGTTGGATGCACCCTACTTGCAAAACTCACCAGACTTTGGAAAAATTGGTGTTTTTAACAACCGAAATCCAGGCACATCGGGACCGTTCTCAAGCGTCCACATCATTGACCCAACTTTGCAGGAAGGCGGTCTGTACGCAATGGAAAACAACACCTACTTGCCTGTTGAATTTGATTGGACATGGACTGCTCCGGTTCCAACGGACTTTTTCAGCAGCGGGCTGTCCAATTTTGAACGCCTGGCCAATGGGAACAACCTCATCTTGGCGGGACGCCAAGGTGAAATCCTGGAGCTGACGGCTGAAGGTGATACGGCTTGGCATTACCGCGTTCCGCTGCAAAGCGGCATGCCTGTTGAGCAAGGCACGGAACTCGGCACCAATGCCAATATCCTATTCAAAGCACGGCGCTATCCCGAGCAATTTCCGGCATTCGCAGGTGTCGAACTTGAGCCCATGGGGGCTTGGGAATTGAATCCACAGCCCGTAGTGAATTGCTTGCCATGTGAATTGGAGGTCAGTATTGAGGTCGTGGAAGACACATATGCCAGCGCCAATGTGTCAGGTGCTTCAGGTGAAACCACAGCCATCTGGTCCTTGGATGATGTCAACCTCTGCGAAGGAGATACGCTCGTCTTTTTCGACGAGGAGAGTCCATGCCAATCCAACCTAGACCTACTTGTACTCGGAGACGTTGTGACGCTCACGGTCATTGATGAACAAGGATGCGAAGCAAGCGAAACGTTCACCTGGACAGCAATCAACCAAGTGGATTACACTCACCGCTCTCCCATCCGCGTCTTTCCCAACCCAAGCAAAGGCGAGATCAATCTGGCAGGACTTCCGTTGGATGCCTCCATCACCATCTTGAATGCTGCGGGACAAAGCGTTTGGAATCAAACGATAACCGGCCGATCCGCGCTGAGCATCTCCTTGCATCATTTGCCTGCAGGTTGGTATTTCCTTGAAGCAGATGGCA
>CAJQKK010000139.1 GCA_905478895.1 uncultured Flavobacteriales bacterium
CCTCAAGCTGATTGCGCCATCCATCCAGACCTTCCGTGGAGGGAGGAAGTTGGTCAGCCGCCACAAGGGCTTCTTTAACGTCAAGTAGAGACACGCCTTCGCTTCCCTCCTCAATATTCGCAAGAACTCGCTTAATTTCTTGCTTACACTTCCGGTAAAATTCTGCCGCTCCCGCCATTGGTACTGTTTGAATTGAAATGTACAAAAAAACTCTACATTTGAAAGCAATGAATCTCCCAGTTGTGAGCAATTTACCTTTATCGAACCCCATTTTTTGGGCTGTGGCCTTATTACTTTGCGTGAGCTCTTCCATAAGAGCGCAAGAATGGACGAGTGCACAAGAGCGAGAGCTTCGATGGTCCATTTGGGAATTTATGCAATCGAGCACTGATAGCTATAACTACGCTTCACAACTTGCGACTGACAACCATGATCAATTCAAAAGTTTGTTTTCCAATTCAAACTCCACACACGTGCTGGATATCCCTGGCACACCAGGCCTAATTTTTGACGAAGACTTAACGATAGATGAATACATAATTCTTGCGAGGAGATTATTAAAAGACAGATCGCTTTATATCGACCCAGATGTGCTTTGGATTTCCCATTCAGAAGTAACGTCAGACAGTACGCGAAACGCATCTTTAGTCTTATCCAAGAAAATTACCTGGTACCCCCATGAGTTGTCGAAAATGAAACCTTTATCGTGGACAATAATGCTAGATGTCCAATTGCTCGTGACGTTTCGAACTTCGGAAAAAGTAGCTGATATTAAAATTGAGTCGATTTCATTGCTCGATGGCAAGCAGGCATATGTTCAGGTGAAAACAATTCTCACCCAAAAACCCATACCCTTTCGTAAAGACACAAGTGGTTTCACATTAACAGAAAGCGACAACGCTCTGGCAAGAGACGAAAATGGCCAATCATTACTCCTCTTGCGTACCAATGAACGATGCTTTGGAACTGAAGACTCGGACATCATTCTTCTTTCGCAAGAAAAGTGCTTGGATTTACCAAAAGCCAGTAAAAGAGCTTACGTGAAAAACCCGTCGCTCCTTTCCCTCCAAGAAACCATAACAGGCGTGAAGTATTATGGCCGTTTCACTGCGGGGATATCATACGCGCAAGGAATCAACCAAGGAATGTACAAAGCAGCACCAGTGACTGAATTCAATTCAACTTGGTCTCCTGGAATTCGACTGGCCTTTAGTGCTCCAATTCGAGATACCACCAAGTGGGACTGGACAGTGTATGGAGGAGTCCAATCTTCACGCTCCGATGTGTCATTTGGTGCAGTACAAAGCACCCAGACTGCGATTGACCCGGATGATATGGAGTACAACCGAATTACGAACATCACATCAGGAAGCGAAACCATAAACACATCCGTTTGGATGTTTGGTCTCGGCAGCACTCGTCACTTTGGTGAGCATTTATTTTTGAAAGCAGGAATTTGTGGGACAACGCGTCAGAGCGAATATGAGGCAAATGCAAGTGTGCAACAAAGCGGCTACTACCGACAACTCTACGGCATCACCATAGATGAATCAGGTATATATGACTTTGGGAATTACACCACGAATAAGTCCTCGTCATACCATAATCGATTCGGTTGGCTGACCGAGGCAGCCATTGGTTTTCAAATTGAATACGGCGCGGAAGAGTGGGGCGATGCCCGACCTCAATTTTATTTATCAACCGGTTTACGTCACCACGGAGGCCGAGCAATTGAGACTCCTTTGTCTTGGATTCAAGGAACTTCAGATCTAAACGGAGCTCTTGATACTTTCGGAGAGAGTGCATTTCAAACCTTCTTTGTAGAAGTCGCTTTTGACATTCGAAAGCGAAATCCCCCCAACAACAAAGACTGACTTTCATGGCCAGATACAAATACATCTGTCATTCTAAAGAATGTAACGGAAGGGAGTTCAGTGAATCCCGTGCTAACGTAGCCCGCTGCACGAATTGCGGATCGAGCGATATCCAGCGCAAAAGCAGTAAAAAAGGCGTTTGGCTCTTGCTTCCATTTATTGGTTTACTGGGTTTTGGAGCTTGGTATGCTGCAAATCATTTTGATTTTGGAAGTGACATGGAATCCAACAGCAATGGATGTGACCTCCTCACTATCAAGGCCGTAAAACAAAACCGATGTGGCTATCAGATTGAACCTGTTTTTTCTGGCGGATGCCAGCCCGACACCCTATTCTGGTCGCAAGACGGAGTTGAACAACCTCCGTTGCTTATGTCCATGGGGCAATTTGACGTGAGTGGTGACCGCGTGCTGAGATTCGCTCTCCAAGCTGAATCTCTGACTAAAGCGGAAAAATACAAAGAATTACAAGTGTCCTGCAATCCTGAGACACGCTCTCCTGCCGAGCTCAAATCTGAGAGAAAACGCCTCGAAGATATTATACAGGCGTGCGTTTCAAACCCATTCAGTGCTGCGAAGTACGACGCATTTGAAGCAACCAAAAGCTTACCTGACTCCACCATACGTCTGCCAGATGGAAGGCTTACGTCCGGAATTTCTTGGCAAAACCTGATTCTTCTGCTCTGGCCTGATGAACCATTGAAGACACGTGTAGAATTGGACGATTATGGCGCTATAACCAACATCTATTTCTCAAAATGAAGTTTTACCTGCAAAAACATCATCGCATGGTTCGAAAATTGCTTCTCGGGATTCTAAGCTTCTTTGCGACTCAGAATTTAGTAGCGCAAAGCGATGTGACCATCATCTATTACATCGCTCAAGAAGGAGCAGAGGAAGAAGAAATCGGTGCCGCACATGATCTGGCAGAAAATCTTTTCAATCAAAGCGAATCTCGCATTTTCTTCTTGCCACTCGGTTATCGAGAGTCCATTGTTGCTCAGCATGGATTTTTAAAACAAGTCCTAGACAGTCTTTCATTTCCATTTCGGACTTTCCCGTTTCCTACAATTGACGTTACGGCTGATGTGAAGAAGTTCCAATCCGCCATGAATGACTTTGAGCAGAGTGCGAATGAAAATCACCTTGACGTAAATTCAGGTGCCATCGATTTGCACTTTATCATCGAAGGCACTGTAAATAACAACACTGTGAAATCAATTCAAAATAAAATTCTCGTCTTAAACGGTTGGACAATCCCATCAGGAAAACTTCACGCTCGGGTATCTCTTTCGCATTGGAATTGGGAAGACTCAAGGCAACAAATGCTTCAATCAAATTCAAATGGCCAATTTTAAGCTAGAGCCTAGTTCTCCATTATCAGCAGTTGACCGTGGAGTCTCTCGTTCCTTCCTGCTTTTAGTCTTTCTGTCTCTAGGCATGGGCATATTTGCCCAAATGAGGTTACCGGATGCGTTAAATAAGCATCTTAAAGAAAGCGAATACAAAGGATTGTACTCGGGAAGCGACTTCGAAGGTTTAAAATCAGGAACCAGCGGAAGAGCGTGGAAAGTATGGAGCGATCGCGATAACAATACCGTTTACAAATCACTTTCATCTCCCAATAATCCATCAGATTCCAAGGCGGATTGGGAGGCTGATTTCATGGAAGAATTTGTCGTGTTTGACGTGCGAAAGAATATAGACGACAAAATTTTTCTAAATATCAAATCCCTCGTAAAAAACAAATCGCAGAAAGAAGGTTGGATTCCTTTAAAAAAGACTTTAGTGTCGCCAAAAGCCTATGCCAATAAATTCGGATTGACTAAAAAGTATATGGTCCTCACTCCAGAAGAAAACTTCGTCAAAAAAAGTGAGCGTTCGTCGAGCGAACGATTTTACAATTCACCAGACCCTTATACTGATGCGAATTACGCGGAGGTTAATCGCTTTACCATTCTGTTCGCCTTAAAAAGGGAACAAGGCAAGCTTTTGCTTTCCAGTTCTAGCGATTTTTCCCAGCTTAATTCAGGTAAAACCGCAGTCGTATCAGGATGGTTTCATGAAGAATCATTAACCCCCTGGGACAGCCGAATTGGATATGCACCCAATCATGGCAGTGCTATTGCTACTGCTGGTGATGGCACCTTACCCGTTTATGAATCCGAATTACAGGCCAAGCTTTACTGGGAAACAGGTAAGAAAACAAAGAGCTTAACGTCTTATAATATTCTAGATTCGGAACCTACAAATTGGGCTGAAGTTTTCCCTCCAATGCCCAGTATAACCCAAATCCAAAATCGTGACGAATCAAGCATCTCAGATTTTGAAAAGGAATTGAAAGAAGTAGTCGTCCTCGTGTGCGTAGGAAGCGCCATTGACTGCGAAAAGAACATCAATATTGACATTGCAGAAAAGAAGAAATTTCAAGAGCAATTGGAGCATCTCAATGTCTACTTTATTCTTGACGGAACAAATAGCATGAAGCCTTTCATCCAAGGAGCTAAAGATGCGATTGCTGAAGTTGTGGCATCGTTGGATGATGAACAAAAGAAATTTTTTAGCGTGGGCTACACAGTCTACAGGGATTATCCAGATGGTAAAAAAAATGCAGTCGTAACATCAAGAAGAACAACCGATCACGCACGATTTCTGGAAGAAATAGGCAACATTGAATGTTTCTCTGATGCTTCCACAAGGGCAGAAGCTTTCTACCAAGGACTAAAGCTAGGTATTGAAACGGCAAATTTTGAAGAAGCGAGAGCCCAAAATTTATTGGTGATAATCGGTGATGCTGGAAACCACATCATAGACAAAATGAGCTTCGCAGATGTTGAATCGGCCCTAGCGGATAAGCGTGTTACCATTTTTGGATTTCAGACAAACAATGGAGCACACTCTTCTTATTTAGACTTCACACAAGACCTGGTACGACTTGCATCACTAGGAAACAGTGACAGGGATTGGCAAGAGGAATCAGATGGCAAATTCACAAATCAAAGTTTGAGCAAGGAGGAGATTAAAGCATGGGAAACTGAATCCACCATTTACATAGGGAATTCTAGCGGAGAATCCACCGACCCCTTCAGAATGAGCGCGGATATCGTCAATGCCATTGACAAGATGAATGAAAAAAGGAAACAGGTGACTTTTCAGGTCTACCAGGCTGAAGCTAGTGCTAAACCGCTTCCGATTACAGGTGAGGGAATTCCAAATTTCGGTGCAGGAATCCCAGCATCAAAAACTGGCTACATAGCAACAAAAACAGAAAAAAACCAAACTCCCGCCTTTATTCCGTACGTTTTCTTGTTGGATGCGGATTTCAACAAATTAATCAATGCATTCGGGGTCTTCGCGGGTGCAACCACAGATCCAAGAAGCACTAAAGAGTTCATAAACAGCCTCCTGTTAACATTAGGGTCAATCACAGGTGACAATTTAGATGATCCCATGCTGAGAAGGTTAGTACTAAATAAAACACTCAATCAAATTTGGCTTGATTACCTGCAAGTTCCCTGCGAATTACCCTTTGCAAATCAAAAATTGAAAGACTTGAGGAAATGGGTGGAAGAGGATGACAACAACTTAGAACCTTTCGTATTCGCTGTGGAAGATTTCAAGAAGAAAGCTAAACTTTTCGCACGTCTTTCAAAATCAACGCATGAATGGCAACCGCTCCTTGGAACAGGCAAGCCTTTTTATTGGGTTCCTTTCTCTTCTTTTCCTGGCTCTCAGTAACTTTCATCATTATGGGTTCATTGATTAAGATTGAGCATTTAATATGTGAGTACAAACCTGGTGTTCCAGCTTTGATGGTGCAGGGCTTAGAAATTCACTCAGGTGAACTCACTTTTGTAGTTGGCGCTTCCGGATCAGGAAAAAGTACACTTCTAGAAGCTTTGGGCTTGATGAC
>CAJQKK010000140.1 GCA_905478895.1 uncultured Flavobacteriales bacterium
AGTCCTGTTCCATGTATTGTTCGATGATTGAGCGAGGCGTGAATAGAAGAAGGAGTAAACCATGCTAGGCTTGATTTTTTTATTGTTGTTGTTGTTGTCGTATCTTTATATGTGCAGTAACGCCTGCAAATTACCAAAGGACCTAATTTTGTCATGCTTAATTCTTTGTTCAGCTACGAGCGCAGTACAAGACCCCTCAGTTCGGTTGCTCTGTCATCGTCAAAAGTTTCGAGTATCTCAGCTTTCTGTGCTTTTTCAACTTTAGTGATGAGTCTATTGCTCGCCTCGAGCGTGACGGGTCAGACGATTTGGGAGGAAAATTTTACGGGGGAAAGTGACAGTGCAACAGGCGCCGGGGGCATTACCTTGACCGGTGATCAATGGTCTGCTACAACGACTTCAAGTATTTCCTCAACACTTGATGTAGGAGGTGGGGATTTTTCATGGTCTACCGCGAACTATGGCACCGGAAACGCCAGTTATTCTTGCACTTGGACAAGTGATCCAATTGATGCTGCGGGCTATACTAACCTGCAAGTAGCCATGACAACTGACGGTGATGGAAGTGTCACTTCGACAGTATCTGGGGCCGTTGGAAGCACAGTGATTACGATCGTCATCACGATGGGCAAAAATGATGCGCACACACTAGAATTGATTCGACTCACCGGTACGTCCTCATGCACCCCCACCACATGGTACGCGGATGCCGACGGTGATGGTTTGGGCGACTCCAATACCAGCCAGTCGGCCTGTGACCAGCCCGACGACTATGTCGCAGACAGTTCGGACAGTTGCGACAATACCCTAGCGTGCAACTATGCAGAAGTTGGAAACCCGGCTTGTACCTACCCATCATTGTGGTATGCGGACACTGATGGAGACGGATTTGGCAACCCCGCATCCAGCCAGACCTCGTGCAGCCAGCCGGCAGGCTATACAGCTGATGACAGCGACTGCGACGATTCGGACAGCAATGTCACCACTGCCACCACCACATGGTACGATGATAGCGACGGTGATGGCCTGGGTGATCCTGCCATTTCTCAAGTGGCCTGCTCGCAGCCTGCAGGGTATGTCGACAACAACACCGATGACGATCCCAATTTGAATCCAAGCGATTACTCCGGGACGATTTTGTCTCCTGGCGATGTTTACTTTTCGTTCGCTGCGGAGGAATTTGGGAATGTCGAGGAATCGTATATCGGATTTACCTTTTTGAAAGACGTAGCCGAAGGAACCAAACTCGTTGTATCACCTTCTCTGGCGTGGTCAAGCAACCAATGGAATGTCCAAGACAACAGCTCAACCACGGCAGGAATTCAGTGGACGGCAATTCAGTGGACAGCACCTGCTGGAGGGGTTTCAGCGGGCACGGAAGTAATTCTGTTTGATATCCAGAAAGATGTGATTGGTGGTGATGCTTATTGTGATGAAGCGTCGAATCCGATTGTCCGAAGCGTAGATACCTTCACACTGACAGGAGGTCAAGCAGCGGGAAGCTATGTTCACAAAGGTCCAAATAATGACTACTTTACTTGGAATACGCCGGTAAGTTGGATGTTTCAACCGGATGACGCTTGGGGTGAGAATGCCATGGGTTCTTCTGCAAACGATGGCAAGTGTCGGCATTTGCATTGCGTGGGATACGCCCTTGATAACGCGAGTAACAGCGGTACAGGAACGCTCATAGAGGGCACTTCTTGGGATTCACAATTGGATCCTGCGTACAGTTTTGAAGACCCCTTGTTTTCTCTTTCTTCTGCATGGAAATACAACGGCGGAGCCAGTGCGAATGCCTTTACATCTGCCACAGATGCTATTGTGACACAAAGTTTGAGTTCAGCTGTTTCATTCTCAGCAGCGAATGGAGCCACACCCTCGTATACCTCAACAAGCACATCGGACCAGACTGATTATTCGGACTATGACCTGATTCCATTTGACCCCAATGGAAGCATCGCAATAGCGACCCAAGCCACTTGGGATAATCTTGCGAATACCCAAGGTATAGTGAATCCTTCGGGGAACTCCTCGTTGGACATCTTTGTTGACAATGGAGTGTCGTTGGTTGTGGATGCTTCATCCGAAGTGGCTTGCAAAGACATCACAGTGACGACAGGAACTTTCCAAAGTTGTGACGGAAATGCAAGAACGGTTGCTGTTTCCGGGAATATTGCTTTGGGTACATCTGCAACATTTGAGGGAGGGCAGGGCACCGTCAAGTTGTCGGGCCTGACGGCGCAAACGATTGATGCTAACAATTACGCAGATCCCAGCAGTAGCCGTTTCCAGTTAAAAAATTTGGTGGTTGAAAACAACAAAACGGCAACCTTGAAAGGTCACATCAAGCTAAAGCCCGCGGGAGCTTTGAAATTTGATTCGGGCGCACAGACGGATAAGCTGAAAATTGATTCATCGGTTTCTTCCAGCCTGACCTTCCAGTCCACGGGTTCAGGCACCGCTGCGATTGGTCCATGTGAAGCGAGCAACTTTGAAGATGGAACCTCCCAGGAATTCACATTCGAGCGTTTCG
>CAJQKK010000141.1 GCA_905478895.1 uncultured Flavobacteriales bacterium
CCCAATAAGTCGACTGCTGAGCGGTCGAGGAGTTAATCCCAGCCACCAAACAACAAGCAAACAAAATTTTAAGTACTACTTCTCGCATTGGAATAATACATTCTTAAGGCAACTCCAAAGGACATTGTAAACTGCTAAATTTTCAAACTCGGTATGATAGCCTCGAACGCGAATACCGTATCGCTTTCCATAAAGGCAATCATACCTGCAGTATTCACAATCCGGGTCAATCTCTTCATTTTGACCACGTTCCTTAGCCCGAAGTGCACATTCTTCCCCTAAGCGTGGGTAATCGAAAATCAGTTTTAGCCAGTCCTCATTGCTTGCACGCCTTAACTCCCAACCGTATGTAGATTCCGATAATTCTGGTGCGAGGATTTCCGTCCTGACTAACTCTGGCACCCCTTGAATCATTTCCCACAATTCAACTTCATACTTTTCGAAATACGGCACTCCTTCAAATGAAAATACGTAAATCTCCCCTTGTGGTTTTAATGTCTTTGTATCGTTACATCCATTATTCCCAAACTGAACCTTGAACATCGTTTTGTCTAACTCTTGCTCATAGTGAGAATTGAACGACTCGAAACTTTTTAAGTATGGTATTGGGGAATTCGCGAATACGATAGCCATTGAACTGGATGACGTTATCCTTTTTTTTATTCGTTTCGCAATCTTCTTGAATGATTTGGATTTGTTCTCTACAGTCTTAAGATCCAGAACAGATTCGATACCGAGCTCCTCGTCTACCCACCACTCTGCAGAAGTTTCAATCAACAAGACATCATCGAATTCCTTGGATATAGTTCTCAATTCTTCGTCATTCTTGACGGTCAAGTTGTCGGGATTCTCTTGAATCAGACTAGTCGAAATAAATATCGATTTTGACGCTTCCGTCTTCTCCCATCCATCCAATCCTTCTGGAGGCTGTTTGCCGTCTCCACTTTGAAATCGAACTTTCTCGTCATACCAGTTTTGAAGAATGACAGGCTTACCTGTTTTCCTCGTTATAGTTGTAGATAATTGATTGACGTCTTTTAACTCTGAGTCATTCAGTCCCGAAAAAAAGATAATTTCAATTTTATCCACTTGGGCTATCAGTGAATTCACCCCAATTAGGCAAAAGAGGCAAAACGTCATAAGTGTTATCAGTGTTTTCATCCTTTTGTACCCTTCTATCTTTATTTCTACCCTCACTCTTGTAACTCAATGACACCTGTATCTTGCTGGAAATTGCATGTTCCATCTGATGAACAGACCATATTTACATTCACCCACTTAGGTGCAGTCCAAATTACTTTTTCAGGGTCTTTTTCGTCGAACACTTCGAATTCTACTTTCAAATCTGCCATATTCATACCTAACATCCGCTGAATCTTTTTTGATTCTTGTTCATTGACTGGAATAGAGTCCTCGCGAGTTTCGAATATTGCTATTTCCTTTCCTGAGGCACCTTTTACGGTCATCCGAACTTCTTGATTATCTTTTTTACCAAGGAACTTAAATGCCCCTTTACCATCACGTAGTTCCACTTTGAACACACACCCATTGCCACCTGGAACTTGAGCCTTGGTATCAGGACACACATCAAAGGCATCGGGCACACCATCGTTATCAGCATCGCATTTTAGACTTGTGGGATCGAGACAGTTTCCTGCGCAATCGTAGCCGGTTTTCGGAACCCTGCCCGAGCAATCACAAGTTCCCGGCACGATCCCTCCTCCTCCACAAACTCCGCATTCGTCCAACACTGAGCACGTTCCATCGTCAACTTTGGCCTCGGAGCTGAAATTGCACGCACTCTCATCTGTACAACCGTAGTAGCTTCCTCTGCATCCAAATTCAACCCGAATTCGCGAACCTGCATCGATAAGACCTGAGTTGACCATGGGTATGAGCCCCTTGGCCCGAAGAGAATCAACATTGTTGTAAGTTCCATTAGCAGCAACTATGCTTGATAGCTGCCTCTCAACGAAAAATGTGAAATCATAGGAATTTGATGAATCACAGGCTGAATTCAGGAAAGATGTCGAAAGACCGCCTAAGCTCGTCCCTGAACCACCCTGCACCTTTTTAAAGAATTGCGCCTCGTCGTTGTAGCGATATTCCATCCGATACGTGACTGGAGCGAATTGCATGCTGAACCAACTTATCCCAACCTGTGGAATGAGTAAGCTCTCTTTGCCGGAGACAACTCGCGGCACCAAGAAATCAATCGCTCCTGATTTATCGTCTTTTTCAATGAATCGAAGCAGCGTTCCGAGCTCACTTTCAATTTCGTCCGTTGGAACTGACTTGTCACAATTGCACACTTCGATCGTGAATTCGTTTTCAGGGAACGCCCCATGAAATTCCCACGTCGTAATCGCCCAAACACCGATCAGGGATGCTCCTAAGATCAACGCACCTGCGGCATATTTAATTCCATTGCTTTCCATCAAACCAACTTTTTAATTCGGCAGTCTACCCAACTGGATTAACTGCAGCCGCATGCAGGCATCAATCAATGCCCGGAAGAAGTCAGATCTTGTATCAAAAGCTCCTGCCAGCTTAACTATGTCTTCATCCCAAAAACAGCCATACGTAACCAGCTCATATTCAAATGATTTGGATCCGTCGGGCTCTTGTTTTTCGTTCAGAAAGTTTATTTCCTGTCGATTCAATTGAAAATTAGACTTCTCCATGGGCTTGGAGCTATGGAATATGAAGCGTTGGGGTTGTGCAATCTCCCGGTCTTCATTCGCACTCCATTCCGCCTCTTCGCGATTGAGCATTTTTGCAGTTCTTCTCGCCGAGAGCCAATATCCGGTATGATAAACATGAACATACACGACGATGAAATACAGCATCAAAATGATGACCGTTACATACATATTGGCAGCTGAGAACCCAAGCAGCAATATGGCTCCAACCTTGATAACCGCTGAGAGGAATAAAAACACGACTCCAAAAAATTCGCGGTTCGTAATCTTCCCCGTGACGGCCACAAGTTCTCTTTTGCGATGTTTGTCAGGAGATAGTCGCAGCTCACGATTAGCCAAAACCTTGGACTCTCTGTCGCTCGCGTGAAGCAACACTCCGATGACATCGAAGGAAATGAACAGAACCACAGCAACCACACTTAGGACCAACACGCCAACGTTTTGATTTTGAGAGTACAACCCAAATGCGCCGTAAAGTGTCAAGAAGAGAGCACCAAACTCTACTAAGATCGCTAACATCGTCCAGCCTGCGTCCGAAGCGTAGTTCACAGTTTCAATCAAGCCCGATATCGTCGGTTTCGTTTTCTCGTCTGTTTTTCGAGTACGAAGCCACATCAATAGCGCATCGCGGCTGGGCATAAATTGTCTTTCGTTTGGATAGTAGGGTGAGTTCATGCCGGTGAAATTTTGAAACAAGTTTACTACTTTTATTGCAACATCTGAAATTCTGAAATATCGCAACTTTGACAAATAAAACCACTCGAATCACTCTATTCTGCTCACTCACCCTTCTGGGGCTCATTTCCTGCGATTCTGAAACTGAAACTGAAAAATTTGCTCGCTTAGAAAGAGAAGAACAAATCAAATTAGATCAGGAATTTCAGAAAATTTTACAGCAAGAAGAAAAGCGCAGGAAGCAAGCGATCTGGAACGAGTACTCCGAAAACAGTCTCAGCCGCGGAGCCAAGCCCTGGTCGAATTGCTTTGGCCGTTCGAACGCCTGTGATGGTCGTTGCTCAGAAAT
>CAJQKK010000142.1 GCA_905478895.1 uncultured Flavobacteriales bacterium
CTTCGAAAAGGGCCTCGAGCGCGGGCACATCTGTGATGTCCAATTCCTGGCAATGCACATGATCCAATGGCTGCAGCTTATCCCAGCGATACCGTTTCAGTGATACGTCGTAGTACGGGTCAAAATTATCAATGGCGACCACAGCCGTGTCAGTGCCAGCAAGCAATTCGCAAATTCGAGAGCCAATAAACCCGGCTGCTCCAGTGACCAATACCTTTTTCCATGCTGTCTTCATCGTTGAATTCCTTGCGTTAAGCGGTGCTTGATTTTCTTCATGACTTTGATGTGGGGCGGGGTGTTCAAACCGTGCGCGTGCAGGATTTTCGTTTGTGACCAAATCCCATCTTTTTTGAGCTGGTCCCACATCCAAGGGCGGGCGTTGTAGATCTTATTCGGGAGGAGTAAAACCTGAATATTGGAGGTCTCTGCGCGCCTTTTGTACACTCGATTCATCACCACTTGGTCCCCGTATTCTGTCCCTGGTTGTATCAAATGCCCCGGTGTTTGAAAGAACTCATCTGCCCAATCTTGAATAAAAGCCCGAGCGGCTTCCGACTTTTTGAAAAGCAGAAAGCCACCTTGGACACAATCAGAATCGACATAGTCAATGAAAACGGGTGTGGAATTGGGAGGCCACTTGCATTTTACCCGGTGCGTGATTCCAATGTCATAAAAGTCAAGAAAACCAAACAGTTCGGTGAAATCCCCTTGTGTCAGCGTATCACTGTCGATGTACAACGTGCGCTCGAACGGTGAGTGCAGCATTCCATGCATTTTAAGTTTTTGGGGATGATCGTAATCGTGGGATTCGAAGACCAAATCAAACTCACGACCTTTATTGACCGGTTGATCGGTGAACAAGGCAATCGGTAAATCTGGCATGTGCTTTTTCACACTGCGCGCCGCAAACCGCGCCTCGTCGATGTATCTGGTCTTTCCTCCAGCGCAAAAAATTACCCCAACTTTCTGTTGCTCCATAATGCTAACAAGATAATGAATAGTTTTGGGTTCACAGCATCTGCGGGCTGGTCAAAGGACTCATTTTTCGAGAGGCCTAATCTTATCTTTTCGGAAGAATTCAGGGAACCGTTGGAGAGCCAGTTTCCCCTCCGGAGCATTGCGAATCCAATTTGCACTTTGAGGCATGAACGTCAATTCTGAGAAGATGATTTCGTCCTTGGCTAGAAAGCTATCAAACCGACAGAAATGAAAAGGTTCTGTGCACTTTTTTCCGAGCTCTATCATTTTTGACAGCGCTTCTGAATCGATGAAGCAATCCATGTTTTGGTGCTTCGGATCACGCAACTCGCGGCAGTCATCAAAGCAAGAGTAAAGCGGATTTTGTTCATGATCGAAGCAATGCCACATTTTCTTTTCAGCCTCCTTAGATGATCCCACATACATCCAGAGCAAGTGGCCATAATGAAAAATGAATTTGAATTCGTCTAATCCTGATCCTCGTCGCGGTTCAATCGTTTTTTCGATAAACACTTTGGGGGCGATATGCTGATACAATCGCTCCCCTTTCTCCGTGCCGTATGTTTGATTCAAGGCACCCTCGATTTCAGGCAATAGGTGGCTCGCTTTGGTGTTCTGCGAAATGGGCCAGACATGTCCAGAAGAGTTATTCGTCTTGATGTAGTTGCCCCGAGCTGATTCGAAATTCAGAGAATACGGATCATCCGTGACTTGAAGGATTTCTGACAAGTGTTGATCGCCAATGCACTGTTTGATGTATTCACGAACGAGAATTTTATCGGTGTACTTCGACATGTCCTCTGTTAACTGAAAGAGGGCGGCAAATGCAATCATGTCATTGTAATCTTGTCCTCGAGCAAATCGAGGCAAATATTGATTTCGACTCCAACGGGTGAGTGCAATCAAGTAGAATTGTCGCCACTTGCGCAATGGGATCCAAATGCCAGCTTTGCTCAGGGCACGCAGTAGGAATAGGATCTGTCTAATTGTTCTTGCCATCTGATTCGCTTTCAAATTAAGGGAGGTGGAACTCACGGAATTTTGAAAAAGTTTGGAGCATGCTGCATCATTTCCCGACCTAAGATTTCGCTCAGCTCTTCATTGAAACACCCGGATATCGGCATGAACGTGAGCTCTGAAAATTTGATTCCCTCGGTAGTTTCAAAAGCGTCAAATCGGCAAAAGTGAAAATCAGCGGTACATTTCTCACCGAGTGCAATCATTTGCCTCAATCCTTCTTCCGTGATGTGGCTGGTGATGGGAAGGAGTTTTTCTGATTCGATGAGAGCATCGCCTCGATTATGACTATAATATCGGGTGATTGGCGCGAAACTTGGGGAGTAAATGTGGGTCAAATCAGGCATGGATGAGCATTCATTCACTTGAATTAAGATGTTTTTCCCGTAATGAAAAAAGATGCGCCAAACCTTCAAGGTTGACTGATCGGCTCGAGCCAAGAATGGCCTTTCGACATAAACTTTTGGAATGATACTGTGATACATAAACTCCCCTTTTTGCCTGCCGTAGTCCTTATTGCGCATGTGCTTGTGTATCTTTTCTTTGGCCTCTTCCTGCTGCGAAATGTCTTTTAGTTGGAAGTGTCCTCCGCTGTCGTGATTGGTTTTTATGAAACATCCGACAGCCTTTTCCAAGTCCAAATCCTCAACACGGTCGGCGATCTGAGAAATCTCACTCAAAAAGCGTGTGCCAATCGTCTTTGCAATGAAGTCCCGGACTTTCAGCTTGTCTGTGTAGGGGGACATTTCGGCATCAAGATGGAAGATGGCGCTAAACGCAATCATGTCATTGATGCCTTTTGAACCCCTGAAGCGAGGAAGGGATCCCAATCGCTTCTGCCGATTTTGCGCCAAACGCAAAAAGTGCTGCCACTTGCGGATGGAGATCCAAACTTCCGCATGTCGAAGAGCTTTGATGAGGAAAAGGGTTGATTTGAGTTTTCTCCTGATCATTTCTTATTTTGATATGAGGGGAAGCTACCTTCGCTAAATGGTTTTTTTATTGCTGTCCTTCTAGCTCCTGCCTTTTGATTTTAGTTCTTGATAGATTGGGAAGCCCAGAACTTGTCCAGCGAAAAGCTTCCAGCGTTGGACTTTCTTTTGCGTCTTGCTTTCTTCGAAAAATGAAATGTTAATTCCGACAAATTGACTGAAGTGCTTTCTCTCTTCCTCCGAGGTTAAGATGGTTTCAAATTCGGTGATGAAAGTTTCTTCTTTCGCACTCTCAATGATTTGGAGCAGCTCCTTATTGTATGCCCGCCATGCTCTGAGACTGCGGAAAAGAACTCTCCATTTTGTTTTGCTATTGAAATGACTGGCATAGTGTCGTATCACATAAAAAGGATTTCTGAAAGTGATGATGATTTTATGCTCCGGTAAGATTGACTTCCAATGGTCTTGATAGGTGAGGACCAACCTTGGATCTTTCAATGCCAGATGAGTACTCTCCTGCTTCGATAAAAATTGATGGATTAAAGTCGTTGAGTTTGGGTAGTCTCTTTTGCGGATAATGGATGTTGAATGAAGCCCTGCTGTTCCCAAGATTTCGCTATTGATGTCAAGTAATTCGGGGCTTTCGCCTTTTGATTTTTGATAGCCGATTTCCGAAACATCGTGACCTACTGAAAATCCAGAATTAAAAAGAGAACTCACTAAAAAGGAGGTTCCAGATTTGTGCATGCCCAAAATGATGCACAGACTGTGGGTGGTATCCTTGGTCACCATGTAAGAAATTTTAGGAGTGGCATGGAAAGAATATTCTTGATGCTTTTGTCAAGAACAGTTTTGATGGTAACGCTTCTAATTCAAAGCTCTGTTGATGAACGAGGTCAATCTCAGGTTCCAGATAATTTTTCCAATGACCTTGTGCAGCCAAGTTCGTGTTGGATTTGTGCAATGAAAAAGTTCGGGATACTTGGCTTCACAAAGCGCAAACAGGATTTCATCATCTACAGGGTGAGGGCATTTTCGTGCAAAAAAATCATGAAATGTACTGTCGTATGCTGCTATGACCCTGAGCCACGTTGCTTTTCGAGCACCTAAACAACCACCACGAAGTGGTTGTCGCTTTCCAAAGAGTTTCATTCGTGATGAATAGTGACTTAATTGTTCGGAATTGATAACCCACCTTCGAAAGTCGCCTATGATTTTAAAGTCATACCTTGCAAGGGATGCATCCACCCATACATATTCTGTATAATCGTAATTTGAAATTGCCTTGCCAATAAGGAATGGTTTAGATGTCCAGCATGTGACCAGTTGAGGATACGAAGTATTGGTCGAATCAGACTGAAATCGTAATTGATTAAGAGCTTTTTCGTTACTGCCCAATCCCTGAAATGCTCTCGCCCAGACGTCGAAGTTTCCAGGTCGGATAATTTCAGAATTACGATGGATAAGCTGAGGGTAAGGAAGTTCAGCCAACGATACATGCTGGATGAATAATGTTATACCCAACTGTTGTGCGAGATCAATAGCGCTTTTTTTCACATCGTCTGCGTCACAATAAAATGCCAACTTTTGACCTCTTAATAGCTCAAAAGTTTCAGGTAATAAATCCAGATAGTGTTGTCGATTTCTCTTGAGATTGCCAGGAATTATCCATAGGCCAGACACGTACAATCTACTTATAGACATTTAAAGGGATTTAATATTGGTTCATTGCAATGAGTAAAGACCGCCGCAGGGGTGAAAGCAATTTTCCAACTGCTTTGTGAAGGAGGGTCCGTTCTTCCGAGTCGACCCGTTCAAACAGGTCGGGGTTCTTCAAATGGCATAGTGTCATAAGTGGCTCATCAGTTGCGGGATAGGTGCATCCAGAATCGATATATGCTCGGAAAGTTTCGTCGTAGAGGGCTGCGAAAGACTCCCAATGAAAAAAGATGCGCGAAACCTTCAAGGTTGGCTGATCGGCTCGGGCCAAGAATGGCCTTTCGACATAAACTTTTGGAATGATACTGTGATACAGGTACTCCCCTTTTTGCCTACCGTAGTCCTTGATGTTCAAATGCTTGCGCATCTTTTCTTTCGCCTCTTCTTTCTGCGAAATGGCTTTCAGTTGGAAGTGTCCTCCGCTGTCGTGATTGGTTTTTATGAAACATCCGACAGCTCTTTCCACGTCCAAATCTTCAACACGGTCGGCGATCTGAGAAATCTCACTCAAAATGCTTGTGCCAATCGTCTTTGCAATGAAGTCCCGGACTTTCAGCTTGTCTGTGTAGGGGGACATTTCGGCATCAAGATGGAAGATGGCGCTAAACGCAATCATGTCATTGATGCCTTTTGAACCCCTGAAGCGAGGAAGGGATCCCAATCGCTTCTGCCGATTTTGCGCCAAACGCAAAAAGTGCTGCCACTTGCGGATGGAGATCCAAACTTCCGCATGTCGAAGAGCTTTGATGAGGAAAAGGGTTGATTTGAGTTTTCTCCTGATCATTTCTTATTTTGATATGAGGGGAAGCTACCTTCGCTAAATGGTTTTTTTATTGCTGTCCTTCTAGCTCCTGCCTTTTGATTTTAGTTCTTGATAGATTGGGAAGCCCAGAACTTGTCCAGCGAAAAGCTTCCAGCGTTGGACTTTCTTTTGCGTCTTGCTTTCTTCGAAAAATGAAATGTTAATTCCGACAAATTGACTGAAGTGCTTTCTCTCTTCCTCCGAGGTTAAGATGGTTTCAAATTCGGTGATGAAAGTTTCTTCTTTCGCACTCTCAATGATTTGGAGCAGCTCCTTATTGTATGCCCGCCATGCTCTGAGACTGCGGAAAAGAACTCTCCATTTTGTTTTGCTATTGAAATGACTGGCATAGTGTCGTATCACATAAAAAGGATTTCTGAAAGTGATGATGATTTTATGCTCCGGTAAGATTGACTTCCAATGGTCTTGATAGGTGAGGACCAACCTTGGATCTTTCAATGCCAGATGAGTACTCTCCTGCTTCGATAAAAATTGATGGATTAAAGTCGTTGAGTTTGGGTAGTCTCTTTTGCGGATAATGGATGTTGAATGAAGCCCTGCTGTTCCCAAGATTTCGCTATTGATGTCAAGTAATTCGGGGCTTTCGCCTTTTGATTTTTGATAGCCGATTTCCGAAACATCGTGACCTACTGAAAATCCAGAATTAAAAAGAGAACTCACTAAAAAGGAGGTTCCAGATTTGTGCATGCCCAAAATGATGCACAGACTGTGGGTGGTATCCTTGGTCACCATGTAAGAAATTTTAGGAGTGGCATGGAAAGAATATTCTTGATGCTTTTGTCAAGAACAGTTTTGATGGTAACGCTTCTAATTCAAAGCTCTGTTGATGAACGAGGTCAATCTCAGGTTCCAGATAATTTTTCCAATGACCTTGTGCAGCCAAGTTCGTGTTGGATTTGTGCAATGAAAAAGTTCGGGATACTTGGCTTCACAAAGCGCAAACAGGATTTCATCATCTACAGGGTGAGGGCATTTTCGTGCAAAAAAATCATGAAATGTACTGTCGTATGCTGCTATGACCCTGAGCCACGTTGCTTTTCGAGCACCTAAACAACCACCACGAAGTGGTTGTCGCTTTCCAAAGAGTTTCATTCGTGATGAATAGTGACTTAATTGTTCGGAATTGATAACCCACCTTCGAAAGTCGCCTATGATTTTAAAGTCATACCTTGCAAGGGATGCATCCACCCATACATATTCTGTATAATCGTAATTTGAAATTGCCTTGCCAATAAGGAATGGTTTAGATGTCCAGCATGTGACCAGTTGAGGATACGAAGTATTGGTCGAATCAGACTGAAATCGTAATTGATTAAGAGCTTTTTCGTTACTGCCCAATCCCTGAAATGCTCTCGCCCAGACGTCGAAGTTTCCAGGTCGGATAATTTCAGAATTACGATGGATAAGCTGAGGGTAAGGAAGTTCAGCCAACGATACATGCTGGATGAATAATGTTATACCCAACTGTTGTGCGAGATCAATAGCGCTTTTTTTCACATCGTCTGCGTCACAATAAAATGCCAACTTTTGACCTCTTAATAGCTCAAAAGTTTCAGGTAATAAATCCAGATAGTGTTGTCGATTTCTCTTGAGATTGCCAGGAATTATCCATAGGCCAGACACGTACAATCTACTTATAGACATTTAAAGGGATTTAATATTGGTTCATTGCAATGAGTAAAGACCGCCGCAGGGGTGAAAGCAATTTTCCAACTGCTTTGTGAAGGAGGGTCCGTTCTTCCGAGTCGACCCGTTCAAACAGGTCGGGGTTCTTCAAATGGCATAGTGTCATAAGTGGCTCATCAGTTGCGGGATAGGTGCATCCAGAATCGATATATGCTCGGAAAGTTTCGTCGTAGAGGGCTGCGAAAGACTCCCAGGCTTTTCGATTTCCAAAGAGCACGCTTCCTTGAACTTTTTGGGTTTGTCCGAATATCTTTTGAGATGAGGAATAGTGATGGATCGCGTCTTTTCGGATCGGGATTTCACAGAAATCAAAATTCTTGCGTGCATGGTTGAATCGGCTGGCTGAGACATCAACCCAGTAGAGCTCTTCGAAATCATATTTCTCCATCGATTTCTGGATTAAGGAATACTTGCCGATTGTGCAAACCAGTTGCTTACTATAGGCCTGTACATTTTCACCTCTATTAAGGAACTTGAAGTATTGATTGAAACCTTTCTCGTTCGATATAAGATCAGGAAATGCATCAGCGAATACATCCATCCGAAATTCACAAGAATTTTGCGCCATTGCTTTTGAACGCTCTAAGTCGGGATGATCCTCAAGCTTCAGCTCAAAGGGCAAAAGGTTGATATCGTAATTTTTAGCAACTGCAGACACCCGATTCAAAATATCCTCGGACTCATAAAAAAACATCAAGTTACCTCCACGTATCATCTTGAGAGTAGGTTCAAGATGGTGGAAATAATGTTCGGGGCTTCTTTTTAAATTACCTTCGACAAGCCAAAGGGCTGATATATATAAACGTTTGGATTTCATTTTGTGTGCTTGTTTCGTTTCACCACGCAATTTCCCAACACCAGCATGTCCATACTCGTGCGCTGGTAACAAGCCAACGCATGCTCCGGCGCATTCACGATGGGTTCATTTTCATTGAAGCTCGTATTGAGCAAAATCGGCACGCCGGTTTTGGCGTGAAACGCGCTGATCAAGGCATGGTAGCGAGGGGCAACGTCTTGGTAGACACTTTGCAATCGCCCTGAGCCATCGACGTGCGTGACCGCGGGGATCTCCGCGTGCCGCGCGGGCTTGATGGGGAATACTTTTTCCATGAACGGCACCGGTTCGTCCAATTCAAACCAGTCGCTCACATGCTCCGATAGGATGGAGGGCGCAAAGGGCCGAAAGCTCTCGCGGCGTTTGATCTTGGAGTTGAGCAACTCTTTGGCGTCTTCTCGTCGCGGATCAGCGATGATGCTGCGTGCGCCGAGCGCTCGCGGTCCAAACTCAGCTCGTCCGCTGAACCAGCCGATGACGTTGCCTTCTACTAGTGCGTCCGATACTGCATCGTACAGGTCCTCGTCTTTCTCAAAACGCGTGTATTCCACGCCTTCCTTATCTAAGAATTGGGCAATGGCGTCGTCTTCAAACTGCGAGCCCGTGTATGCGCTGTAAATCGGCGCGACCCGATCGCGACCGAGGTCGTGGTGCCAATGGTACTGGGCAGACCCCATCGAGATTCCGGCATCGTGTCCGGCCGAGGGGATGTAGACCTCCTTGAACGGTGTGTTGCGCGTAATCTTGCCGTTGGCGACACTGTTTTGCGCTACTCCACCGGCAATGCACACCTTTTCAAGTCCCGTGATCTCGTGCAACCTCCGCAACACGTGGAAGATCACTTCCTCGGTGTACCGCTGCACCGATGCCGCCAAATCCATGTGGTACTGGGTCAGTTCGTCCCCTTTTTGCCGCGCGGGTCCAAACAAGTCGATGAACTTCGGACCGAACAACGGCGCCACCACGGGCAAGTTGTCGGGATAGTAGACCACCCCATTTTTCAAATTGAAATGAGAACTGGGCCATTGGAACAATCCCCCTTTTTTCAAGGGAAGAATTTCCGCCACCTTGTCCACATATTGCGGATTGCCATACGGAGCCAAACCCATCACTTTGTATTCATCACCGTAATGGGGGAATCCGAGGTATTGGGTAAAGGCCGTGTAGAATAGCCCCACGCTCGTCGGGAAGTCTAACGATTCCAACACTTCAATTTGGGTGCCTTTTCCTTTGGCGAGCATGGTCGTTGAAAAATCCCCCGAACCGTCAATGCTCAGGATGGCAGCTTCTTCAAACGGCGAGGGAAAAAATGCGCTTCCCAAATGGCTGCGGTGGTGCTCGATGAACCGCAATTTGCCGCGCACCATTTCAACGTCAACACCGGCCTCCACCAAACGAAACTGCTCGTGCAACAGTGTGATGTCGTCTTTGTTGGCCGAACGCTGGTTCCACAAAGATTTGGCAATGAGCGGATGCTTCAGGACAAACGCCGCTTTGTTTAGCTTTTTCGCGGTAGGGTCTCGGCCAATGGTAATGGCGGAGA
>CAJQKK010000143.1 GCA_905478895.1 uncultured Flavobacteriales bacterium
GTTGGAGGATGTCTGAAACGCCAATCACGTTGTCTCCATCGATATCAGGGTTATAAACAACATTCTGCGCTCCCGCAGCCACTGCGACCACGAAAGCCATTAGCGTCATTAAGTGCTTCATTTTAAATAATTTGGTATGACTAAAATAAGCAAATCGACTATACTATTCTCAAATCGGGATTACCATGGGGAGACTGGAAAACAAAAACGCCTGCAAATCATTGACTTGCAGGCGCATCGTGTAGTCCCGTTGGAATCATAATCTGACCACCTAACCTGTTGATAAACAGATTTCCCACCTACTCTGTCGCCCACATTGTCGCCCACGATTTAGGCTAGTTACTTCTCAAATCAGGTGCTCCTGACTGATCGGCTCTTATATTAGTCATACCAAATTGATTGAAATGAAGCACTTAATGACGCTAATGGCTTTCGTGGTCGCAGTGACCGCTGGAGCGCAGAGTTTCTTGAATGAATATCCGTGGAATCCTGATTTTGATAATGATTATCATGTCGGCACTGAAGATTTAATGGGTTTGTTATCAGTGTTTGGAAGTTCCATTGAGGCAAACATTCCCGAACCTTGTTTTTATGACGGAACGCCATTTGACTCTTTGATTTTAGGTGCATTCACTCAAAGTTTGTTTATTGATTCTATACACGTTGAATTTTCTAGAACGTTTCCAATTTCCTTTTCGTTGTTTGGATGTCCGGACCTAGTCGTTGATACGGTTGAATATGTCTTCTCTACATTGCTTGAGGCTGATGCAGGCTCGGTTTATTCTTGCCAATCACCTCTTGAATTGAACTTGTATCAATGCAGCATAAACTATCAGACGATGGATGACTTGCCACAACAAGGGGGCCTATCGATAATTCATAATGACGGGATTTTCACGTTTTATTTTGAAGATGATAATTTTAATGAATGGTGGAACGAAATAATGCAGGAATTTTATCTAGTAAATGGTTTTTTCCCGGTGGAACATTCTCTGGACTTTACGAACTGGGTGGCCTCTGAACTGGCTTTGCCTATGTCTGTGACTTTTGATGAGAATGGAATATCGAACCTTTTCACCTTTCCTAATTCTTCTAGTAGCGTAACGCTCCTTCCATATTGGCACTACGCTGAGTAACGGGTAGCCCCTCTAGAAAACCTACCGCAAACGGCTTTGCACTGCCGTTGTAAGAGGTGATCCGTAGACTCGGTTTTTCATCCAGAAATGGTCACCACGGGAATTGCTGTGCCCCTTTTAGTCTGAGGTGTAAAAGGTGAAATCTGCTAGCTTACAGGGATGCAGGAGGCCTTGCGATTGATTTTTGACAATGGCTACCCCTCGGCGTCGTTTTGGTTCAACGCGTTCGTCTTTTCCAAGGTCATTTCCGGCAGTACGCCAAGCCCGGAAAGCTCGATGTGCGCCTGCATGCATTGGTTGGCTCCGACGATGCCAACGATGTGTCTGTAGAGGGTGTATGAATCCATTTGGCAACGAACAGAGGACACTCAGTATTAAATGGACTCGTTATGAGCCTGTTAGGTATATTGCTAGTCCTTAATCAAAATAAAAATGAAGCATTTTATCGCTTTGACCCTTTGTGTTTTAACATCTGTCCGCGTGTTGTTGTGTCAGGTAGATTGTGAATTGGACTACGACGGCAATGCTGATGGTATTGTGGATGTGTATGATGTTTTAGGGGTGTTGGAGGAATTTGGGCTGGACTGTGGAGATACGGAAAGTGCATGCCAAGGCCAGACAGCTATTGATTATAATGGAGAGAATTACGAACTCATTGAAATCGAAGAGCAATGTTGGTTTTCGCAGAATTTAAAAACTTCGAATTACACCAATGGCGATACGATTATTTCTGGACTCAATAACCAGGAATGGGTGGAAATCGGAGAAGGAGCCATGTTCAGTTACTCCGAAAATTTTGGTAACGATCCGACGGAAGCTTGTATGGTTCAATTTGAAATTGGTCATCTGTACAATGGATATGCGGCCTTGGATGAACGGGGACTTTGCCCCAGTGGATTTCGAGTTGCAACAGTCCCAGATTGGGAGGTTCTCATTCAGAATAGCGGAGGTGATTTTCTTGCAGGACACAATTTGAAGGCGTCACCAGAAGATTCCATACCATGGAATGGAACGAATCTGTATGGATTTTCGGCGTTGTTTGGGCACTTCCGGAGCGGCTCAACGGGTAATAATAATTGTTCGTCAGCGTACCCAAGAGGTTTTTATTGGACTTCCACAGAGACAGGGTTCAATCAGATGCAATACTATTTGTTTTGGGAAGAACTATTCACCGTTGAATCGGATGACACAGAAAAGAGCGTAGGGTATGCTGTGCGATGTGTAAAGGAATGAGTCAACTGAAACACTTGTGATTCTGAGGTCGATTGCCAAATCGCGAAGAAAAAGAGCACTCATTTCTTGCCTGACACCCCAACAAAACGCCCCTTGCAGATCATTCTACCTCGATTCCCCCCCCCCCGTTTTGAGACCAAACCGCACACCAGTTCCTTAGGGGAATAGTTTGGTTTGGTTTTTTTTAGCTTAACGCTACCTTGTTGCTGTTGTGATTCCGTTTTAAGCAACAGTTTCGTAAAAATTGATTCAAGAAATGTGCTAAGTCAGCTAAACATGAATTTTAAAAAAACCACGATTCTTTCGTTATGCCTGATACTTACTTGTTCTCAGGTTTTAGCGCAAAAGGAAGCGTTAATTGGAGCAGCTGGAGCAGCTATTGCCGCAGGTGTTGGTCTTGCAATCACAGCTGAAAACATCCGAGAAAAATTAGAGGCTGACGCGACCAATTACATTCTGGAAAACTTCCCTGAAAAAGAATGCTTTGAGCTGAAATTATTGACGTTCTCGGCTTCTCAAGTATTCGATGCTTCGAATGTGTCGATTATCCCTTTCACCCTAGCCGAGATAGATAAGAATACCCTTGCAGTTGTCAATAGGGAGGTGCTTCTGACCATTCGTTCAGATGGTTGGATGAATGAATTTGGGGTTGATGTTACGAAAGTGAGCTATCGTCTGTTGGACCAAGCGGCGTGGGATGATTTGTTTTTGAATTTTCTTCGCATGGTTGCTCCGCCTTTGACAGGAGGGCAACAGGTAATCCTAAAGGCGGATTCTATTCCGGTATATGATAAGCTAGCTTCAAAGGAATTTGCGGAGTTTAAGGATCATCCTAGCACCATAGTGTTGGTGTCGAAAGGGGCGAGTGGTTATACGAGTGTAGATCGTTACAAGCCAGCGTCCATTGGCGAAGAAGGGTTTGCTACAGAGAAAATTGGCTTGTGCAGATTGAAAGATGGAGCTCTCTATAACAACTACAATGAACTGGTCATGCCTCTGCGAAGCATCGGGGACAAACAATTCTTGGTAGCAGATTATTCCGAAGACTTTAAGATTGTTTACTCTGAAGAGTCATTCAGCTTGTTCTTGAAACGAACAAATGAGTTGGTCAAACTCAGGAGAAATGCTGCAAACGAGATTCACAAGTTCCTGCATCAGCTCTAAAACCAAACCAAACTATTTCCCTAAGGAACTCGGGTGCGGTTTGGTCTTGTGATTTCCACTCGTTGTAAGCCGTTGATGCTCTTTGGGTTATATTAGCTGTAACCAAATTGATTGTGATGCAAGCC
>CAJQKK010000144.1 GCA_905478895.1 uncultured Flavobacteriales bacterium
GCACTCGGCGAACTCTACTTGATGTGCCACAAAGAACACGGTCTCTTCTTCATGCCCAAAAACTTGCCATTGATTGAGGAGGACGGCGACGACGAAGATGACTACTACTACAATTCCTATGAGCCGGAAGAGCGATGGACCGATGAGGACATCTGCAATGCCGCCTTCGACGGTCATTGGGACATCTACGCCCACCACTGCGGCTATTAATAAGTGCAACCAGGACCATTCATCCACCACCAATGACAACCAAACCCATGAAACGAAACCAACCCAAAATTTCTTACAGTGAGAAAGCAGCCGTCGACATCACCTTTCACCAGTCGGTTATCGAACAACATCGACTGGATCATTTCGAACTGATGCGTCTCGATGCCATGCGCAGTCAAAATCGAAATGCGATGGAAACGTGCAAACTGCTCATTGATCATAAATGGAACACCATGACTCTATCATTGATCGAACGAGGTTGGCTCCAATGGGATACAGACCAACACCTGTCGTTGACCCACAAAAGCATTCGCATCCTCTCCTTGCTCGAAACCTTAATCTGGAAAAATTAAAACCATGAACTACACTACCCAAACCCCTATAGCACAGTCTCCTTGCGCAATCACACATCACGCAGACCTCCGCATGCGACAACGCGGCATCACCGAAGAGATGATTGCCTCAGCGATCCGAATCGGAACCGCTTACCAAAAGCAAGGCATGGACATGGTAGTCGTCCGAAAAAAGGACATTCCTAGTGCAATGAGCCGGCAAGTCGCCGGAAAACTCACCGGGCTCATCATCCTCATTAAAGATGGCGTAATCGTGACCACCTACAAAAGAGGTCAATGTGCGGTTCGGCATCTCAAAAAGAAGAACAAAAAAGACATGAAAAAGCCGCATAAACATGCCGCATAAATTAAATTGAAATAACTTACCACAAAACGGAGAGCGACCGCACGCTTTGAACCGTTCGGCGTTTCGCCGAGCTCAGGACAATGTTCCGGGATTTGCTCTCGCTTTGGCCACCTTAAGGTTTAGAAATAATAAAACTTAAGGAATAGAATAGAATATACTTATCACAGATAAGATTACTATTTGAAATGAATTTAGAAGGCCGGTTGCTCTTCGTTTTTTATCTGATTTTACACCATGACCCCATTTGAAGAAGTCACCCAATTCATCAATGATGGACTCTCCGTCTTGAAGGAGGCTGCTCCCAAAAAGCACCGTGAGGTCTTCGAGGTGTCGTTGGACCAAGTTTTCGGGGCCTTCAAGAATTTGGATACAAGCTACATCGCATTTGAAATCCCCAAGAAATCGGGCGAAATGCGCCAGATTGAAGCGCCAAATCGTAAGCTAAAGTGGATGCAAAAAGGCCTCAAGGCGCAGCTCGAAACCTTGTTTGAGGCGGAACCTGGTGCTCACGGGTTTGTGCCCGAGCGCTCCATTCAGTCGAATGCCGGTGTGCACGTGGGGCAGCGGTACGTGCTGAACCTCGACATTGCTGGATTCTTCCCATCAGTCAAGCGCGGTCGTGTGCAGACCGTGTTGCAATTGGAGCCCATCGGGCTATCGAAGCCCGCTGCACGCATTTTGGCTCAATTCTGCACACGCAATCGCGCCCTGCCGCAAGGAGCACCGACCTCCCCAACCTTGACGAATTTGGTCTGCATGCGGCTGGATCGCAAGTTGGAGAAACTCGCTCGCCACTATCGCTGCCGGTACACCCGTTATGCGGATGACATCACCATCTCAGGCCCCAGCAAAGACCTGATGCACCACTTGCTTAAACGCATCACCAAAATCCTCATAACCGAGGGCTTCAAGGTGCAAGAAAGCAAGACCCGCATCCTCCCGAACAGCCAACGGCAAGAAGTCACCGGCCTCTCCGTCCACGCCTTTGTGAATTCACCTCGAACCTACCGCCGGCACCTTCGCGCAACGCTGCACACGTGGCAGTCCAGAGGCATGGAAACGGCCATGGAGGCCCTCCAAATTACCGACAAAGCGCAGTTCATCGCCGTCATCCGCGGACGCCTACAACACGCTCAACACACCAACAACACGGCTGAAGTTCAGCGCATGCGTGCAACCTTTCACCAATTAATCGCCTAATCCTATGACTCCTGACGACTTTAAAGCACTCCTCCAGCAAATGGAAGCGCGCCTTTCCGGCCAAATGGAAGACCTCAACGACGCCAACCAAGAGCTGATCCGGCAGTTGAATGAACGGGAGGAAGGACCCGCTTCGATGGAAGCGCCGGCTTTGCCATCGTCGAGTGATGCTGAACCGGGAAGCATTTACCCACGGTGGGGCATCTCGCAGCGGGCGATCGACTTGTTTGAGTGGATTCCCGACGAGGAGCGGCGGATTGAATACATGTGGCGTTATTCGCAAATCGAATTCGCCCGAGCTAGTCGGCACACGGTGTTGTGGGCAGGACACGTGACCATGCTATTGGAGGGCTTGGCCAAAGATTGCTTGCCGGCGTTGGCGGTGCACTTCAGTGAAAACGAATCGGGTCACAACAGTCCCATTCTTCAACGTTTGTTTGACAACCCAGAGAAACAGGAAGACTATGAAAAGGCGAAATCAGGAAATTTCAAAGATCCTTATAACCTCCAACAAGCAACGCAATCAAATTCAATATCTGTGATAGGTGACATGCCAGGAAAATTTATTGTCATGTATAATTCAGATGTAGAGTGGTACGTTTTTGAAAAATTTCAGTTTGACCAAAAATCATCAACTCTCCATATAACAGAGATATCGTCACAGAATTCTTTCCAAATTAAAGTCGTAAAGACCAAAGCAACTTGCATATTCAACAGCAGAATTGAAGCAATACTTATTCGAAAGGAAGATCTCGCTGGGAATCGCCCAATTGATGTTTCAGAAATCTTTTTTTTCCTTCAACTGGAAGAGGTAGAATGCACAGAAAATCCGAATAAGAAAACGGGGGAAATCTGGATCAATTACCAATTCAGAATGGGTAGGACCAAAGCAAGTTATGGGCACCAAAAAAAATTCACGAAAAGTAGAAGAGGCCTTGATGAAAAGCCTCTTAGCTTGGAAATCAAACGAAATCAAAATGGTCGGGATTCATTACGGATTAAGGTTCCAGGCAATGGCACAATCGGCAAAGCTTTGAATCAACTTTACGGAGTAAAACCAGCTGAAAGTATAGGAATCTACTTGGGCGCTATGCAATCGCTAGATGACAGTAGCCTCAAGGCCACATTCGAAGCGGATGCCCTCGATAGGATTATTACCATTCGTCACGACTATGCGCATATGAACAATACTTATCTCGCTCAAAACAATGAACTGTTTGATTTTTTCGACGAGTACATTGAGCCATTAATTGAGCAAACCAGCCAGTTTTTCAAAGCTGGTTAAAACCTAGACTATCGGATAATCGATTTCGCATCAAGACAAGGCCTACCGAGCATTCCGAAACAGCGCGATGATACCTTTTTTGAATAACCTCCAATTCAACATGTTACAAGTACGAGTGAAGCATTCCGTTGTGTATTCCCTCCTCCTCACCGCCTGCCAAGCCGCCGAGCCGCCGAGTCCGGAGCAGCCAGCCTCAAGCGAAGCAACCGAGACGACCGTACCCGCTGATGACACCGGCCCGGCAATCGCACCCCGCGGCTGGACGCCACCACCACCGACGCAAATACCACCCGACCCGAGCGACACCCTCGCTTGGACGGATTATTACGCCTCGCGGATTGGGTTTCAGAAGACGTTTTTCATGCAGAGCTGCGGCGACGAGGGCATGGAGCCGTTCGAGGTGAAACGGTTGGTGTACAGCGATACAGCGTTTGACTTGA
>CAJQKK010000145.1 GCA_905478895.1 uncultured Flavobacteriales bacterium
CCTGAACCAGCGTTAGTTCATGGCGACGGTTGCGCATAAGCATTAAACCGCCGAATGCAGCTCCACCTAGCAAAAGGAAGAGGACACCAGAGTCAATGGGCGTGCATGCCATATCACAGCCATTCACTACATCACCAGGTGACGCACACCCAGCGTCAGTATAGCAATGCGTCTGCCCATAATTGCATGCATTCCAAATTGAACAACAGGGCGTACCCTCTCCGCAAGGGACACAATCTGTACAGGGTGACTGCGATAGCAACTCCGGCGAATAACTCGCCATTATTAGGCACAACCCAAAAAGAACTAAAAGGTTAATAAGCTTATTCATTTTTTCATTATTCGCACGATGCCCCAAATTGCGGCAAGAACATTAACAAATCAGACGTCGTCATCACACCATCGCAGTCACAATCTGTGGCTAAAACACCATCTCCTGAACCCGACGGTTGAAGTTCGATTAAGAGCATTAACAAATCTGGTATGTCTCGTCCTCCATTGAAGTTAAAATCTCCCATACAAACATCAGCTATTTCCAACTCACTTGATGCCACGCAGCCGTTGAAGATATTCACTCCATCCAGTGTATAGAAACCTGGATCGAGGTTTGTAACACAACCCACTCCCTCAATTTCACCCCCTAACTCCTCCCAAGAAACCAACCAGTCTTCTGCGCCCTCGCCTTCGAAGTGAACCACACCACCCTCACAATGTGAAACTGTAGAGGTAAATACTGGCGTATTGAGAAATTCCAAGTAAAATCGGTCTTGATAAATTGTCCCGGGCTCTAGCTCCAAAGTGAGCTCACCTGCCCCTAATGCGACTGCATCGCCTGTTTCCATATCAAGCAATCGAACGCATAGCCCTTCTTCGATTTCTGTGGCGCTATCCAAACCAAGGGTAACAATGGATTCGAGTCCAGTCTCAATTGTCAAGGCCACTTCAGTAACCTCATCAATTGATCCCGCAAAATTTACAGCTAGCTTTTGTCCGTCCTCCAACTCACTAAACACTCTGGGATTTGCAGACGCACCTGCCTTGAACGGCGCATCCAAGAAATCTTCGTATAATTCTGTGCTATTTTCATGCAATCGAATCGTTGTTGCTCCATATCTGCCCTCTGTATCCCAAATTTTCACAGCGAAAACCGCCTGTTCTGCAGGATCGAAATCCCTTGTGAACGTATTCCCCCCATGAACTGCTAAGTCAGGGGTAAAGCTTGCTGTTCCTCCACTTCCAGAGGGCGTGTAAGCATAAAATCCTTGACCAATGGCTATAGCATCAGGAGCCTCAAGAGCTCCCGCTTGACTGCTGCTCAACCAATTACCTGACGAGTTCTCCAAAATATAATATTCCGACACAGAAGTGTTGTTCGAAATAAATGCATCTCCATCGATTGGAGAAGGGTATGGATTTGTCAGTAGATTCCATCCCGCTGGATCATAGAATTGATTATAAGGCCCCGCGGTGTGCGAGAGTGACGGGCTTATTGTCCCCGTTGAATAGGTCCCAGAGTTCGTTAATGTATGGCCAGAAGTTCCAAGGCTAGAGGGAACTATTGAAAAATAACCATAGCCCGCAGTGGAGAGTGTCGAACCCGCATTCATGTAAGTCCAACCCGTCGTTCCACTCCCCGTCTGGTTCACCGACTCATCATGTGAATACACGTAAATCGAACCCCCGAAGTCATTAATCCAACTTTGCACAGTCATCGCTGGGGAAGTTGTAATATAATTTCCCATTACAAGCCAAGAAGTAGAAGCTGTGCCAGGCACATACCGCTCAAACACGATGTTGCCGTTGACATCAGAGGTTGTTGCATCGTTGGCGAGCGTCGCAATTCGCGCCGTTCCGCTGGCATCCGAATTCATAGTGAAGGTACTCCCGCTCCCGTTCAACTGAACCGAGCCGTCGAGCGGATTGAACACTCCTCCAGGAGTGATATCAATGTTGACTGCAAATGTTACATCTCCATCCGCTAAATTCGAATCATCCAAACTGTTATTCACAACCAGTGAATCTACCGTTAACGCTGAGGAATTTGAAGAGGAAACTGTTTGGCTCCCGCCTCCATTCAATTCCAACAGGCCAAACGCAACCCCAGAGGCATCATTTGTCAAATTACCGGCAACTTTCACATTTCCTTCACCTCCAGTCCACGTCGTGTTGGCGTTTATCGTCATGTCCTCTCCAACCGTGAGGATGCCCTTGCCCTCGGTAGAAGGCATGGTCAACGTCACAGCACTGTTCGTTCCGGTCGTAAAGTCTCCATCCACAGTCAAATTCCCTAACATCGATGACAGGTCGAGAGACCCCGATGCATCATCCATCGTGAAGTCGCCTGTGCACGTAAAATTTCCCGTGGTGTCAGCAAAAGAGAGGGTTCCCCCTGAACCGACAGAAACATGATGAGGCACACCTTTACCCGAGGAGGCACCAGCAGTCCATTCCTTTCCAACTGAGCCATAGGTTGCATTGTAGATGAGTGTCGACGCTGCCCCATAAATAGGAGGGTTGACGACGACAGAACCACCGCCCATGGTCAATTCATTTGTAATGGTCGTCTCCGTGGTCCCATCCCCACCTGCGTCAAAGTCGACCACAGATCCGTCGAACACTTGAACAT
>CAJQKK010000146.1 GCA_905478895.1 uncultured Flavobacteriales bacterium
CCGAATTGTGGGAACATGAGAAGTACAGCAATGCACTTTTCAGCTATGAGGAATGGCTAGCTGAACAAACAGACCGGGCGTCCACGCAATGCGCGCTTGCTTTTTATCGTGTGGCTTTTTGCTCGATCCAACTCCAACAGGCTGACGCTGCAAATCGAGTCAAAGATTTCCTTTCCGACTATCCGGAGAATCCACTGGGGCAAAAAATCCAATGGGAATTGGCCAATTACTTTTACCGAAAACGCGATTGGAAGGACGCCATCGATGCGTTCAACGGCTTGAATCCGCTTCGGATGAAACCGGATGAAAAATTGGAGAAGAAATTCAAGCGAGGCCATGCCCATTTTGAATTGGAACAATTCGAAGAAGCACGGCTTGATTTATTCACGGTGATGGAAGGCGGAGCGGATGCCGGGCAATACCAAATGCCTGCAAAATATTATTTCAGTCATATCTCCTACCTCAAAGGACAGCCACAAGTGGCGTTAGAGGGATTTCAATCTTTGGAAAGCGAACCGCGGTTTCAACATTTGGTCCCCATTTACATTGCTCAACTTCTCCATGAAACCGAGCAATACCAGGCACTGATCGAGTACGCGCCCAAAGTCATCAATCCAGACTTTGAAATTCGGGAAGCACAGCGCGCCGATGTCGCACGTCTCGTGGGTGATGCGCTCTATCGCTTGCGGCAATTTGAAGAGGCGCTGCCATACCTCGAAGAAGCCTATCATTACAGCCGTGGGCGAGATCGTACAAGGGCATTTTCGTACCAAATGGGCTTCACTTACTATCGGGCCGCTGCATATCGAAAGGCTCTGAATTGCTTCTCCATCGTGGTCCGAGAGCAAGATAAAATGGGGCAATTGGCCCTCTACCATATGGCCGATTGTTATTTGGGATTGGATGAGCGTGACAAAGCACGCACAACATTCAAGAAAACATCCGAGTTGAATTTTGATGCGGAGGTCAGTGAAGATGCCTTGTTCAGCTATGCCAAGCTTGCCTATGAACTTACCTACAACCCCTTCGATGATGCAATTACAGCCATAGAACGTTACCTCCGGGAATACCCAGAGTCGAAAAGGCGCGACGAAGCCTATGGTTTTCTCTTAGAGGTGTACATGTCTTCCAAAGATTACGATCGAGCGTTGGACGCGCTTTCACTTATCGAAGACAAGTCGCCCAAAGTTCAAACCGCTTACCAACTCGTGTCCTACAACCGTGGGGTTGAGTTGTTTCGCAGCGGTTCTTATGCAGATGCTCACGCATATTTTGAGCGGGTACGTGAATACCCTGTGGATCGACTGATGACCGCCGAATCCTATTTCTGGCAGGGAGAATTGAGCTATTTGCTGCGCAAGTACACACAGGCAACCGCCTATTACGCGCAATTTGAGTCGTCACCTGGAGCTTATCAAAGTGCGCATTACAACGATGGAATCTACGCGAGGGGATACGCGCTCTTCAAGCGCAAAAAATACGTCGATGCATTGAGTGCATTTCGGTCTTACCTCAAGCAAGTAGGCGAAAGCAGCACGGAAAAAACCCGAGACGCAAAGCTGCGGGTGGGAGATTGCTATTATGCGAGCAAAGACTTTGAATCCGCCGCACGCTTCTACAGCGAGGTGATCGACGCAAGTGAAAACCACGAAGACTATGCTCGTTTCCAACGCGCAGACTGCTTCGGTTCCCTCAACCGAAAGGCCGACGAAATTGCCGCCTTGCAAGAATTGATTGCATTGGCCCCAGCGTCAAGTTATGTCCCCGAAGCGTTATATGCTTTGGGAAGGGCATGCATTGAAACGAATCAACTGGATTTATCCAAGACCGTGCTCGAGCAATTGCGGAGCGACTTTCCCAACTCTCCGAGAACAAAATATGCATTGGTCGATCTATGCTTGATCGGTGTCAAGCAGGACCGAACAGAAGAGGTGCTTGAATTGTGGGATATGGTCAGAAGCGAATACGGTCAAGACCCCATTGCAGGTGATGCATTCAATGTCGTTGAACCCATCTTGATTGACCGAGGCCTTCTTGACAATTTGCCGCCAGGCGTTGGATTGGACGGAGATCAAATTGAAGAACGCTTTTTCAACGCCGCACGAAATTTCGCCCTTGAGCGCAACTGCGAAAAAGCCATGCTCCGCTTAAGCGAGTACATCCGGAATTACGACCAAGGCAGATTCTTGGCGGAGGCCCACTTCTTCTTGGGCAATTGCGCATACGATCTGAAGGAGGTTGCAGAAGCACGCCGAGCCTTTGAATACGTCTTGCAGCAGCCCATCAGTGACTTCACTGAATCCGCAGCATTGGGAGCCGCGACCATTGCCTGGAATGCAGGAGATGTATCGTCAGCATTGGCACATTATCAAGCGTTAGAAGCCGTAAGTGTTCTCAAAGAAAACAAACTTGAAGCCCGCATCGGACTGATGCGATGCTATTTCACCATGGAATCGTTTGATCAAGCAAAAGCATACGCCGACCAAGTTATTTCAGAAAATCAAACGCCGGAAGACATTCGGCGAACGGCGCGCTATTGGAGAGCCAAAATCAACTTTGCCAATGCAGCGTTTGATGCCGCACAAGCCGACCTGATGCACATCGCATCCTTCGGGGGCGAGCGTGGCGCAGAGTGTGCTTATTTGCTCTGCACTTACCCTTACCGAAATCAATTATACAAGAATACCGAATCGGAAATCTTTCAGCTGATTGATCAGTTCGCTGCCTTCGACACTTGGAAACACAAAGCCTTTTTGCTGCTCATCGATGCCTACATCGGCATGGAAGATTGGTTCCAAGCGAAAACCACCGGCGAAAGCATCCTTGAGTTTGTTCAGGACCCAGCAATACGCGTCGAAGCGGAACAAAGATTGATTAAAATCAAACGCTTGGAAGACGCAGCGTTGATGATTAACGTCAGCTCTGACAGCACCTCCACAGAAGAAACAACGCCTGAAGCTCCTTGATCCTATGACGATTACCTACCACTCCTCCTTCTTGGCTCTTGCTGCGATTGGCTTCGCAGTTGTTGGCCAGGCCCATACAGACGAATCTGCTCTTGGAGCTGACACCTTGGATTTGGACGTCACATTCATTGGCGATCGAGAAGTTCTGCTGCAAGACGCGCACAAACAACTTCACTGGCCGGAAGCGGCTCGCATGGGCAATGAGAAACCCCGTTTCACCTACCCCGTTATTCCCAAAATGCTCAATGTTGAGCCTGTTTGGACGCGCAACGGACCTGTTCGTTTGAAAATAAATGATCCCTTGCCACGGCTTTACAAAGGCTACATCAATGCAGGCATGGGCAATTACCTCAGCCCCCTGCTTCACGTGAGCTACTCGGATGTGCGCTCACGATCAAAGTCATGGGGAGTTCAGTTCAAACACGAATCAACCGATGGCGGATTCATGGACAATGATTCCATTGAACAAGGCTTTAGCTCTAACCACTTGGGTGGCTTTTACCGAAAGTTCTGGAATGACGAAGCCTTGACCTTTGCCTCTTCATACCAACGCGAAAACATCAGCCTGTACGGAGGAATACGCTCCCTCAGCCAAGACAGCGCGCTGGTCATTGCGGGTGATGATTACCATTATCAAGTATTCTCCAACTCACTTCACGTTGCAAACCGGCATGCAAAATCGGCTTCATGGCAGCATGAAATTGAGTTGAACCATGCATTCCTCTGGGCAAGCAACCTTGCGCAAGAGCACAACTTTGATCTCAGCATCGGTCTATCTGGCGCCTTAGACACCATCCCGGTCCATTTGGATGTGCACATGAACATCGATCGACTCAACCGATTGGAAGAAGGCCTGCCGGCCATGAACGAACGCCAAGCAATCTTCGATCTACACCCATCCATCCGGAAAACCATAGGTCCCATCAAAACATCCTTTGGTTTGGGCCTGTGGATCGATGCACAAGGCAACCAGCCGTTTCTATTCGCTCCAGAATTGGACGCCTCGGTAAGCCTTCTGCGCGACTTGTTCATCCCGTATATCCGCATTGACGGTGGTGTTCGCCAAAACCGCTACCAAACGGCATTAAAAGCCAACCCATTTGTATCCATGCCTACCATGGGGCTTTTGGACAGCAGCAAAGTCTGGCACAACACCTACGAAACCATCCACGCCGTTGCAGGCATGAGAGGCTCCATTACCCGCAGTTTCTCTTTTAACATAAACGCAGAATTCAAGCGAAACGATCAACATCTTTTCTGGGTTCAGGAGAATGTGATGAGTGATGGACGCACGTTCAGGCCGCTGTACCAGGACATTTCCATCACCACCCTGCATGGCGATGTCACTTGGAAGTTGGGAAAAGCTACCGCATTGCAAGCAGAGATGAATCAGCACACCTATCGCATGCGCGATAGCTTGACCAATAACAGTCAAGCTTGGTTTCTTCCGCAACTCGAACTAGAAGCTACCGCATCCCACACCATCAAAGATAAATTGAGGCTTCAGGCCAACCTCGCTATTCTGGCGGGACGAAAGGGGTTGACGACGACGCTTGATAGCGATCTAAGCTCACCCGTTGCCTTGCAATCCACGAGCGAGCTCGTTGGGTTTGCCCAAGACCTCAGCAACATAACCCTGATCAATTTCCAAGCCGAATACCTCTACAACGCTAGGCTGAGTGGCTGGTTGCACGTAAATAACCTTCTGAACCAGACCAATCCCTATTTCACAGGATACGCCAGCCAAAACATTCGATTCCAATTGGGTGCAAGCATCGCATTTTAATGCTTTTCGAAGTTGTGAGCAAACCTGCTTTTTTTGTGGAAAACTGAGGCGCAAAAAGTCGAGCTAAAACGAGCTATTGCAGGCGTTTCATGCTATTTTTAAAGTCTAATTCGAGTGTTGCATTCGAACCAAATTTTAACGACGGAAACCATGGCGGAAGAAAACCTGAACGAGGCCGAAGGAAATCAAGCAGATGCGAATAAAAACATCGGCAATTATGATGCGAGCAATATCCAAGCGCTCGAAGGAATGGAGCACGTCCGGATGCGCCCATCTATGTATATCGGCGACGTCGGCGTGCGTGGATTGCATCACCTGGTCTATGAAGTAGTCGATAATTCCATTGACGAAGCACTTGCGGGACACTGTGACACCATACACGTTACAATCACGCCCGAAAATGGCATTCGCGTTGAGGACAACGGTCGAGGTATTCCAGTGGACATCCATGAAAAAGAAGGAGTATCGGCACTGCAAGTGGTCATGACCAAGATTGGTGCCGGAGGTAAATTTGACAAAGACAGCTACAAAGTTTCCGGTGGCCTGCACGGCGTAGGTGTATCATGCGTCAACGCTTTATCCAGCCACTTGAAAGCTGAAGTGCATCGAAACGGAAAATCATACGAGCAGGAATACAGCCGAGGAAAAGAATCCTACCCCGTGCGAGAAACGGGAACATCTGATCGAAACGGAACCGTCGTTACCTTTCTGCCCGATTCGGAAATTTTCGAAACCCTCGTCTATACGTATGAGACGTTGGCCAATCGGATGCGTGAACTAGCGTTCTTGAACCATGGCTTGACCATTACCCTGGTCGATGAACGTGAAAAGGTTTACGATGAGGAAGGCAAAGAGGAAGGATTCCTCAATGAAACCTTCCACTCAGAGGAAGGCCTCAAGGACTTCGTTTCCTATTTGGATTCCAACCGAGAATCGCTGATCTCAGAGGTGATTCACGTGAGCGGTGAAAGAAATGGCGTTCCAGTAGAAGTCGCCATGACGTACAACACGTCTTTTGCAGAAAATTTATTCTCCTACGTGAACAACATCAACACGTATGAAGGAGGAACCCACTTGACTGGATTCAGACGCGGATTAACGCTGACCTTGAAAAAGTATGCGGAATCGAGCGGAATGCTCGACAAACTCAAATTTGACATTTCCGCGGATGACTTCCGCGAAGGTCTCACTGCCGTTGTGAGCGTGAAGGTCGCCGAACCTCAGTTCCAAGGCCAAACCAAAACAAAACTTGGAAACGCTGAAGTGAGTGCTCCCGTGAGTCAAGCGGTTTCCGACATGCTCGAAAATTACTTGGAGGAGCACCCGGGCGAAGCCAAGACCATCGTTAATAAGGTGATTTTGGCCGCTCAGGCGAGGCATGCGGCGCGTAAAGCGCGTGAAATGGTCCAGCGCAAAACGGTGATGAGCGGATCTGGTTTGCCCGGAAAACTGGCCGATTGCGCTGAAAAAGACCCCGCGATTTGCGAATTGTTCTTGGTGGAGGGTGACTCAGCCGGTGGCACGGCAAAACAAGGCCGAGATCGAGCAACCCAAGCGATTATGCCATTGCGTGGAAAGATCTTGAACGTGGAAAAGGCCATGCAACATAAGATCTTCGAAAACGAAGAAATCAAAAACATCTACACTGCCCTCGGTGTAACATTGGGCACGGAAGAAGATGAGCGTGCCTTGAATATGACCAAGCTCCGCTATCATAAGGTTGTCATCATGTGTGACGCCGACGTGGATGGCAGCCACATTGAAACATTGATCCTCACGTTCTTCTTCCGGCACATGAAAGAACTCATCGAAAACGGTTACGTGTACATCGCTACGCCACCGCTTTACTTGGTGAAGAAAGGCTCGCGCCAGATGTATGCCTGGGATGATGACGAGCGTGATCGATTGATTGAACAGTTCAAAGGGGCTGCGGGCAATGATTCCGGCATCGGAATTCAGCGTTACAAGGGTCTCGGAGAGATGAATGCCGAACAACTTTGGGATACGACTTTGAACCCTGAAAACCGCACGTTGCGTCAGGTGACGATTGACAACGCTGCCGCTTGTGATCACGTCTTCTCCATGCTCATGGGTGACGAGGTTCCCCCGCGGCGCGCATTCATCGAAGAGAACGCGAAATACGCGAACATCGACATCTGATCCCCGTTGATAAATACGGCAATGAATTGGAGCAACAAGTGCGTTTGGATCACAGGAGCAAGCAGCGGCATTGGTTTAGCTGCTGCGCAGGCCTGGTCTGAAAAAGGTG
The DNA here is from genome assembly GCA_905478895.1 of uncultured Flavobacteriales bacterium. Taxonomy (GTDB): domain Bacteria; phylum Bacteroidota; class Bacteroidia; order Flavobacteriales_D; family Sanyastnellaceae; genus UA16. Next base: position 7,022 of record CAJQKK010000146.1, read on the forward strand.
CAAATGTCATTCTCTCCAGCCGACGTCAAGCTGCATTGGAATCCGTCGTTGACTCTTGGAGCGATTCCGCTCAAAAGCGCAGCATGGTGCTGCCTTTGGATTTGAGTGATTCTGACTCCATGCCCCAGCACGTGGAGAAGGCCATTGCTTGGAAAGGTCAGGTTGATGTGATGGTGCATTGCGGTGGAATAAGCCAGCGCTCTCGTGCGATTGACACCAAATTAGAAGTGGATCGCAGGGTCATGGAAATCGACTATTTCGGGACGGTTGCCCTCACCAAAGCCTTGCTGCCGCACTTCGTTTCTATGCAGCAAGGACACTTCGCCGTCGTCACGAGCCTCATGGGGTTGTTCTCATCTCCCCTGAGATCGGGCTATTGTGGTGCGAAACATGCCCTTCATGGATTCTTCGAAGCGCTGAGAGCTGAGCATCACGAAGATGGTATCGGCGTCACCATGGTGTGTCCCGGATTCATCCACACGTCCATCTCGCTCAATGCCGTCGTTGGCGATGGAAGCCACCAGGGAACCATGGACGCCAAAACGGGGCAAGGTTTGAGCCCCGCCGAGTGCGCCACGAAAATGATTCGCGCCATCGAACGCAGAAAAGCGCAAGTACTGATTGGACGGTTCGAAATTGTAGGAGCCTATCTGAACCGATTGGCCCCCAATCTCATGCGCAGGATTGTCCGCAAGGCGGCGGTAACCTAATAGCAGCAATACGAAACCTCGGTGGAATCAGCGGTATTGTGGTTGATTCCAAACTTTGATTGACGCGTCTGCATCGATGCCGGAAAGCAGCTCCACAGTAATCCCATCAGACAGTCCCAGGTCCACATCCCGTCGCTCGAACACATCTTCTGCCACAGCAATTTCGACGTATGACGTTTGGCCTTCGTATTGAACCAAGGACTCTGCAATGACCAGTACTTCTCTCCTTTCGTCCAAAACGACATTCGCATTGGCCGAGTATCCCGCCCTCAAAAATTGACCTTTGGTAAGCTGAACAGCCGCCTTAATTTGAAATTGGATTGCACCGGCCTCCTCCACTCCTTTTGGTGAAATGTATTCCAATGCCGCGGGAATGGTCAGCCCTTCGATAGCCCCAATTGTCAATTGGATGTCCATCCCTACCGAGAGCTTCTCTACTTCACTTTCATCAATTTTGCCAAGAAAAACCAAGTCCTGCATGTCCGCTACTGCCGCCACGGTGGTGCCCTCATTGAAATTATTGGCTTCGATGACGCTATTGCCCTTCTTCACGGGAACATCCAAAACCATGCCGTCGATCGTTGCCGCAATCATGGTATTCGAAGTTCTTCCGCTGCGGGCTGCAACGCCATCTTGGATAATCTTTAGGTTGTCCTCAGCAGCATATACCTCTTCCTTGGCCTGTTTCAATGCAATGTCGAACACCTGGTAGTCCGCCGCCGCAATGATGCCCTGTTCCAATAATGACCGATTCCGATCCGCATTCATCTCTGCATCTTCGAGGTTGATTCGGGCACGCTGCAATCGGGTTTCAGCACTGCTCAATGCTCCCATATCCGGCACAACCGTGACTTCGGCAATGACATCGCCTGTTCGCACTTGGTCTCCTGCCTCCACCAATACCCTACGAACAATCCCCGAAATCTGTGGCTTGATCAATATTTCCTGCCGCGGTTGAATGGAGCCCGCCGCGACGGTTTTGATAACGATGTCGCCCATGCGGGGTTGTTCCGTGCGAAAGGATGCGGCCTCTTGCTTCTCCTGCTCAAAGAGATGATTCAAGGTGTAGCCAGCTGCCACCAGCACCAAAACAATGAAAACCAATAAGGCAATTACTCTTCCCTTTTTCATGAATTATTCCGTTCTAATGGCTTCTACAGGCCGTATGGACACTGCTCGGATTGCAGGCAAAATGCCGGCAACCGCGCCCATTACGACCATGATGGCCAATGATTTTAATACGATATCTACTGAAACTTCTGGATTGCGGAAACTACCGCCATCCATGCCTGGACTGGAAAGCAGAATAGCATCCACCCCTTCAATGGTTGCAACTCCCAATACGGCTCCGATGACGCCAAAAAGTGACGTTAGAAACAACGTCTCTCCCATGATTTGTCGAACAATCATGCCGGGCGCTGCTCCTAATGCTCTGCGCACACCAAGTTCGTTGGTTCGTTCTCGGACTGTAATGAGCATGATGTTCATGATTCCGATGATTCCAGCCAAAAGCGCCAATCCGCCAAAGACGAAGCTCACCCAACGAATGGCGCCAAAAACAGATTGAATTTGCTCATATTCTTCGGCGACTGTCCAGTGACCAAATGCGCGATTGTCATCCGGATGTATGGACAGCCGTGACTTTAGCACAGCCATGACCTCCGTTGCCGCGGAGTCGGCATGAACATTTTCATCAAACAGCAGGCACAACCAGCCGACTTCATCTCCGTAGTGAAAGGCTTGATTGAACGTTGAAAAAGGAATCAAAATGCTCTGCAAATCCTCTTCAGCATCTTCTCCGTCGCGCATGGAACCAAAGACGCCTACCACAGCAAAATTTACGCCGTTGATGCGAATGCTATTTCCAATGGGATTTTCATCCTTCGCAAACAAAATGTCTTGAACACGCTTTCCGATAACAGCAATCTTTCGCCGGTCGGATATGTCCCGGTTATTGATGTGGCGGCCTGATTCAATGGGTTTTGCCTCGATCAGTCGCTGCTCAGGATACTCACCAAAAACCGTGAAAGCTCCCGTTTTGATCCCACGTGTTACATTATTCGAACCGCGCCAACCGCCGAGCTGATTTTGCGGGGCAGTAGCGACCAACGTTTGGCTATTTGCCTTGAGGTATTCAACATCTGATATGGTCAAATCAACACTTCGTCCGCGCTGGAAGCCTTTGTAGGGCATGCTGGTGGACTGGGTCCACATGAACATGCTATTGCGCGCCGAATCACCCAAGTCTTGCGAAACACCATTTTCCAAACCGTTGGCTGATCCAATCGTGAGAATAATCATGAACAGGCCCCATCCCACTCCCAATCCACTCAGGGCTGTGCGCAGTGGTTTTTGAACGAGAATTTGGATCAACTCCAAAAAATGATCTCGATCGAATAGGCGTTTCAATTGCTCACTCATCTCGCAAGGCTTCTACAGGGCGAATGGAAACGGCTCGAGTGGCAGGACCCAGAGCACTGACAACGCCGACGGCGATAAGGATTCCCAGCGCCAGAACTGCCGAAGCAAAGTCAACGCGTGGGTTCGAGAAAAACTCATGATCCGCATACGGAGCGACCGATTGAAGGGTCCAAACCCCGGCCACCAACCCAAGGCAGCCCGAAACGAGCATCAAGACCACCGATTCCTGAACGATTTGTCCCACAATGCTGCCGCTTGTGGCTCCCAAAGCTTTTCGAACGCCAATTTCTTTGGTGCGCTCCCGCACCACAATGGCCATGATATTGGCCACTCCCATCGCACCGGCAAGCAAGGTCATCAATCCCACGAACCACACAAACAAATTAATTCCCTGAAAGATGGAACGGAACATTTCCGCATCTTCATTCCGGTTTTCCACCCAAACGCCCTCCGAATCCTCGGGATGCACCGCCAGTCGGTTTTGCAACCAAGAAAGCAATCCGGTCGACGTTGCTCTAGTTTCCTCAATTTCCGCCGTCCCCGTACCCATCGATATGCGGCTGATGACATCTGAATTTTGAAACAAACGCTGAGCCGTGGTGAACGGAACATAGACACTGCGGTTCTCCCATCGTGAACCCGATTGATCAAAGGCTCCAACTACTGCAAATTGAATTCCCCGCACCATGACAAATGACCCCACCGCGTCTTCGGGTTTCGTCCCCCTGGGAAAAAGATCGCTGAGCACTTGCCCTCCAATGACAGCCACCTTTCTGTTCTCCGCTAAATCTCGGGCATTGATGAATCTCCCTGCGGTAACATTGACGGCTGCGATGGTTTCCTGGTCCGGATCCACGCCCCGCATACCGTAAGAACCTTGTTCGTTCTCATATTGTACGGTACTGCCCCATCGAAAAAGCAAACGCGACCAAGCCGGTATCGTATCCAACTGTTCTTTCAACGCGCCTTCATCGGCATTGTGCATTTGGACTTGTCGATTGGGTTTTCGACCTCGATAAGCCAATTGCGTTCGCCCCGTTCGAATTTCAATCAAGTTGGAGGCACGGTCACCAAAGGTGGATTGCACCCCGTTTTCGAGGCCCGTTCCGAGGCCTTGCATGACCACTAAAATAAAAATCCCCAATGCAATACTCAATCCCGTCAGCCCCGTGCGTAGTGGATTGCTCAAAACGGTATTGGCGATTTCCAACCACGAATCACGATCAAACATGGCTTGCGGTTTGCGGATTTTCAATCAAACCATCTTTGAGCCGAATGACGCGATCGCATTGGTTCGCAATTTCATTTTCGTGCGTAACAATGACGATGGTAATGCCTTCTTTATTGATCTCGCGCAAAAGAACCATCACTTCGTTAGAAGTCACTGAATCCAGCGCGCCGGTAGGCTCATCCGCCAAAATCAATCGCGGCTGAGCAATCAGGGCTCGCGCAATCGCGACACGCTGCTTTTGCCCGCCACTCAATTGATTGGGCAGGTGACCCGACCAATCCGCCAACCCGACGCGTGTCAGGTATTCCATTGCCTTCAACTGTCGCTCCTTTCGCGGCACTTTTTGGTAATACAGCGGCAAAGCCACATTTTCCAGCGCTGTTTTGAAGGAAATCAAATTAAAACTTTGAAACACAAAGCCCAAAAACTGGCTCCGATACCGTGCCGCCATGCGCTCAGTCAACCCATTCATCTTCTTGCCATCCAGCAGGTAGGTACCGTGATCGGTATCATCCAACAATCCCAGCACATTGAGCAAGGTTGATTTTCCCGATCCACTTGAACCCATGATCGCAACCATTTCTCCTTCCAACACCTCGCAGTCAATGCCCTTGAGCACTTCAAGCGATTGACTTCCTGTTTGGTACGATTTCCGAATGCCTTTGAGCGTAATCACGTTTCGAAGATAAGTTGGCGGGGCTGCGCGGCGTTCGTCAAGAATCCAAATCCTGTGAAAACATCCACTCGCGCGCAGCAAGCATCTGTGGCTGAAGGAAAACATCGGTACCCGAAAATGGAACAATTGCACGAAAGGCCTCTTGCAATTGTAGCAGCCGCGGGGCCATTCCCGGCTCATTGCGCAAGCTCGTTGCCTGAGCAGCCGTCAGGCATTCCACCGCCAGCACCTGTTCAACGTTGTCCAACACCTTCCAAAGCTTCAATGCACCATTCGCTCCCATGCTCACATGATCTTCTTGACCGTTGCTGCTATCAATGGTATCCGATGAGCTCGGTGTGCACAATTGTTTGTTCTGTGAAACCAGGGACGCCGAAGTGTACTGGGCAATCATCAAACCACTGTTAAGACCTGGATTGGAGGACAAAAATGCCGGTAAGCCTTGCTTTCCTGAAAGCAGTTTGAAGGTCCGGCGTTCTGAGATGCTTCCCCACTCATGCGCCGCAAGTGCCAGGGCATCCAGATGCAAAGCCAGCGGTTGGCCATGGAAGTTTCCACCGCTCAAAATCTGATTCAATGCCGGGAAAATAAGCGGGTTGTCGGTTACCGCATTCACTTCATTTTCGAAGACACCTCGAGCGTACTGCAGGGAATTCCTTGAAGCTCCATGCACCTGAGGCGTGCAGCGGAATGAATAAGGGTCTTGCACCTGCTGCCGAGGTCTTTTCTGCCATTCACTGCCCTCGAGCCATTGGCGAACATTGCCCGCAACCATTTCCGCACCCACTTGATTTCGGATTTGATGGATGCACGCCTCGAACGGTTCTGGACGTCCCATCCAGGCCTCCAGTGACCATGCGCACAGCGCATCTGCCCACTGGGCGATGCGCTCCAATCGTTTCACGGCCATGACGCCGTATCCCAGCATGAGTTGCGTTCCATTGATCAAGGCCAATCCTTCTTTCGCACCCAATGTCAATGGCTTCCAGCCTTTCGCGAGCAAAACGTCCATCGCAGGAACCGAAACACCATCCACCCTTACTTCTCCCTCTCCGATCAAAGGCAGAACCATGTGTGCCAAAGGCGCCAGATCTCCACTGGCTCCAAGCGAACCTTGGCTTGGAATCACAGGATAAACACGTGCATTGAGATGATCGACCAGGCGCTGAACCGTTTGCAATTGGATGCCGCTGTGCCCTTTGGAAAGGGCTTTAATCTTCAGCAATAACATCGATTTGACTATTTCTTCCGGAACGTCATCGCCCACTCCACAGGCATGCGAAATCAGTAGATTTCGCTGCAATTCACTCAATTGATCTGACCCCACTCGGGTATGTGCCAAATCACCAAACCCTGTGTTGACCCCATAGATGGTGGGCTCTGAAGGATCCTTCAAACGTTCTTCGAGGTAGTTCCTGCAATCCTGAATGGATCGTTCTGCTTCCACAGAAAGGGCTACGTCGTTGGTGGATTCTACCCAGTCCCACACGGATTCGAGGGACCAGTGATCGAGGTTCAGTTCATTTACTTTCACCCTTCGAATATAATGCCATTGTCACCGTTCAAGGCTTCTTATCTTCGAACCAGATAAAACGACTTCCATGACCACCCCAATTCGAATGATTGCTTTTTGCCTGAGCGCGGGCCTTTCTTTCATGCAATTCATGCCGATTGCAGTAAAGGCTCAATCTCCTTCTTCTGCGCAAAGTGACATCAGTCTTGATGCCATTGCTGATATCGAACGTGACAACGGGCTATCGCTTGCAATGATCGAAAGCCCCCTGTTTGATCAGAGTGCAATCGCCATCAATTGGTCCTACAACCGCGGAATGCAGACGGATCGAACGGGATTGGCAGAGGCACACATGCAATGCTTACTTCAGCTCTTCGAGAAAAATGTGCAAAAAACAACGCTGAATTGGGACTCCCTTCGCATCCATGCCACAGAGCATACTGTGTCCTTCACCCCTCCCAATCAAGGCATGGCTGAAGTCATTTCCGCGCTCGCTGTCGCCGTGATCGCATTTGACACCGACTCCGTAGATTGGGCTGCCATTCGAACGGAGATGGAGGCAGTGCTTCAAACCAATGGAGCGCTTTTAGGCACAGAACCAATGGATCAACTCATGGATCACATTTTGTTTTCAGCCAAGCATCCGTATGGTGAAATTCCCGACAGCACCTCCCTCTCAGCCATCAGCCTGAGCGATATCATGGAATTTCATCGCCAATATTTCCGACCAAACAATTGCCGAATTGTCATCTGCTCCGCTCCAAAAGTGGCCGATGAAAACAGCGCCTCGCAATGGGCTTCAGCGTTTGACGAATGGAAATCTCGGTCCGTTCCTGTTTCAAGCATTTCACGACCGGCTGTAAGTCGCAACACGGAGGTTGCCTGGATTGAATCCGACGAACTTAAATTTGTCGCGTTTCGAGCCGGACATGTGATGCGATTGAAACCGGGAGATAGCGAAGCTTGGATTCTGAGGACCGCTGCAACGATTCTCGAGCAGCGTTTGAATGACGGACTGACCGTTGACGAAAACATATCCGTTCATTTCAAGTCCGATGCCAACACCGGACGATTCATCGCACAGGGTATATTGCATCGTTCGAAGCTGACAAATCGCATGAGTCAGCTGCAGGAGGAGCTCCAGCGCATCACCGATGACTTGGTGACGGAGGTTGAGCTCAACGCCGCGAAACAGCAATTAAGTGAAGCCCATCGTTCCAACGCCAGCGATGCGCGTTGGATTGCAACGCACGCAGCAAAACGCACGGAGTCCTTGATATCATGGTCCACGGCTTCGGTACAGCACCGTCTAGACAATGCCAGTGCCAATGAAGTGCGACGTGTGGCAAACAACCGATTGCGTCCTCGAAATCTCAATTTCTTGGGGGACGGACCGAAAGAGGTTGGTCTCGATTTAGGCACTGCGCTTGACAGCGACGGAAATATTGATTGGTACGATGATGCAGGCCACTTGCTTGAACCATACGTGCCGGTTCCTGGCTTGGAAGCCGCGCGTATTTTCGATGCTTATTATGAGGCTTGTGGGGGCGCGAATGCATTCGAAACCACGAAATCTTCGCTCGCCGTGACACGCATGGATGCAGAAGGCGGCACGGTATATACCATCACGACAAAAAGCCTCTATGGCACAGGGTTCGTTGCTTCCTATGAAGCCAATGGTCAGGTCATGATGGAAAATGTCGTGACGATCGAGGATGGATTCAAACGTCAAATGGGCATCAATCAAAAAATGAGCACAAGCGAGTACGATCGCCTCCGGCCCCAAATTTACCTCGATCGACTTCTTCGCTTGTCAGAACTGCAAGGCACTGCGGAAGTGCTCGGTAGTTACGCGACCAAAGGAACAAGCCAATACGTAGTGCGCATCCATTACGCAGATGCCAGCGAAGAAACACTATTCTTTGATTCGGTTTCTTCCAAACTCATCGCAGCTGTGGTAAAACGTTCCGGCGGAAGCGGCGTGAACACAACCCACTACGAATTCGACCAATATCAATCGTATGATGGCTTGGCTTTCCCAACGGTTATCACCCAAACCACCAATGGTCGATCGATTCAATTCATCACCGAAGCGATGGATTTAAACATCCGAATCAGCCCGGAAATATTTAAGCGATATTGACATTCATGGAATCCAAAACACTTGTCCAACTCGAATCCATCGCGGTCCAGCAAGCAGAACATGCGGTGCTCAAAGATGTCAATCTCACCATTAAAAGTGGCGAATTGGTTTACCTCATTGGCAAGACGGGCTCTGGAAAGAGTTCGTTGCTCAAGGCTCTCTACGGAGACCTTCCCATCGCCTCAGGGAAAGGCAAAGTTTGCGGCCATGACCTCGCGAAAACCAATCGCAAAAACATGCACCTGCTGCGCCGAGATCTCGGCATCGTCTTTCAAGATTTTGCTTTGTTGCAAGACCGAACAGCCGAGGCCAACCTTGCGTTTGTGCTGCTGGCAACAGGCTGGAGCAAAGGAGCTGCCCTGGAGAATCGCATCCAAACGTGCCTGAAATCGGTTGGGTTGGAAACGAAAGGCTACAAAATGCCTCACTCCTTATCCGGAGGGGAACAACAGCGATTGGCGATTGCGCGTGCTTTGCTCAACGAACCACCTTTGATCATTGCGGACGAGCCCACCGGCAATTTAGATCCTGAGACGACCGATGGGATATTGCAATTGCTCCATGATTTAGCGAAACAAGAGCGTTCGGTGATCATGGCTACGCATGACCATCAAGCGTGGAACAAATACCCGGGACGTGTTATCGAATGCGTGAACGGTGGGATCGCAGAACTCCCAAATATTCCTGTATGAAACAAGAAGTTCAACCACTTCTTAGCATCATCATCCCGGTGAAGGACAATTTTTCCGGCCTGAAAAAGACACTGGACGTCGTATTCGCACTGAATCAATCAATTGATCGGATTGAGCTAATTGTCATCGATGGCGGAGGATGCCGTCACACCGAACAATTTTTATTGGAAAACCAGCATCGAATTCATCACATTCGCTCGGCTTCTGATTCGGGAATATACCACGCCATGAACTACGGCAAAGGCTGCGCAACTGCCCCGTGGGTTTGGTTTTGCGGTGCGGGAGATTTGCCTGTTAAGGACACCTGGCTTGCCTTCTTGCCTCAGATGCAAAATTGGGCACAGGATAAACTGCATATTTTTGGCGTTGACCTCGGGAATGAGCGTGAAATTGGTGTCCCCTCTCATTATCCTCCTCGCTGGGATGAATCGTTGGTTTGGCGTAATACGACACACCACCAAGGGGTGATTTACCCACGGGCAATCATTCAGGCGACGGATTTCAAGCCGGCATATAGCATTCTTGCCGATTACGCCATGCACTTGCATTTTTGGTCCGCTGGCGTCGGTGCCTCTTTGCATGACGCAACGTGGAGCCACATTGAAACGGGAGGCGTTTCAAGAAACTTTGGTGTCCGACTTTATTGGCAGGAATGGAAATTGAAACGCAAAACGATTCGGGGGTGGCAACGGGCCGTGCAACCCTTATGGTTGCTGATCAAATTCGGCTTCAAAAAATCCGGAATCCATCGCACCGGAGCGGCTTAAAGCACCGCTTCTGCTGCCTTCATGGCTTCCGCAATTATCGCCGCTTCAGCCTGCCAATTCAACGATTCAGAAGCTTCCGAGCAACGACGTTCCCATTCCACGGATGGTGTTTGCAAAACTGCATCCACAGCCATGCCAATCGCAGTTGGACTGTGGTCATCAATGACCACACCAATCTGCCAATCCTCCACAACCTTCTTCACTTCCGGCATGGGACTCGCCACCACCGGAATCCTTGCATGGATATAGTCAAACAATTTGTTGGGAAGACTGAACCAATAATTGCCGTGTACGCCGCGATCCAAACTAAATCCGAAATCCGCCGCTGCCGTGAGTGTGCACAGCTTTTCAAAGGGCATCTTAGGAAGGCATATCAGACGTCCATCGCAGGATGAGACTTGTCGCATCGCCCATTCAAATTCGGCCCCGGCGCCAACCACCACTAAATGCCATGCACGGTTTGCACGAAGCGCTTCGACAGCCTCCTTCACGCCTCGATCTTTATCGAGGTAAGCGCCTTGTAACACCGCGAAAACGGCGTCCTTGGGGATGCCCAACTCTTCACGCCATTTCACTTTTTCCGTTTGGAATTCGCGTTTCAAAGGCATATTCCGCACCACCCGTGGTCGAACCGACAAGGCCGTTGGGTAGCGTTTTTCATACGCGTTCGCGATGGAATCATTGACCGTAATCACCGATTTAAGGCGGGGGTACACCCAATGCTCAAGACGCAACCAAACGCCACGTTGAAAGGGCCTTCCGGTCAAGCCGGCTGCCTCTGTAAAAAATTCATGGCTGTCATAAATCAGCGGAATGCCATGCCATTTCGAGGCCAAAAAAGCAGGCAACAGCGTGTCCAAATCGTTGGCCCAAATGGCGTCGCAACGCGTGCGGAGCAATTCCACCAGCAAAGCACATTGCCAAGTCGCGTAAAAGAGAAACCCACGAGCAAACAAAACTGAAAGCCGCTTTCCTCCGTGCGGAATGGCCAGCGCCTCAGATCCAGGCATCGTTCGCCCAATCAAAAATGGAATCCAAGACAAATCCTGCAGGGTGGTGCAGGTTTTCAGGACCCGCTGATCGTGATTGAGATCATTGGAAACCAGAACAGCTATCTTTTTCTGTACGGGAGAATTCGTCGCTTCAACCATTCATTTCTGCATGAACCTGACGGAGGACTTTCTTGGTGTATTCTGGGAAGTCCGCCCCCATCATCCACCCAAAATAACCCGGATTTGCAGTGAGGACTTCCGTCACCTTCTTTCCTTTGTGCTGGCCAAAATTGAAAAGTACTTCATTGGCGTCGTTGTACGCAAATCGCCCAGCCAAATCAGCAAATCGCTGGCGTTGACAAAAGCCATGAAGGGCATCCATCTCCGTGGGCACTGGACCGACGACTTCATCATCGGAAATGCGAACGGTGGTCTCAGGGTATTTCTCCAATTGCGCTAAAAGAACTTCCAATGTGGCTTCGGTATCAGGCAACGCCTCGTGCGCACCTTCTAATTCTTTCCCGCAATAAAAACGATAAGCAGCCCGCAAGGTCCGCTGTTCCATCAAATGAAAGATGTTTTGAACGTCGATTAAGTTTCGGCCCTCAAGATCAAAATCAATGCCGTTGCGCAAAAACTCTTCTGCCAAAAATGGAACATCAAATCGGTTGGAATTGTAGCCTCCCAAATCGCACCCTTCCAGAAACTCCGCCATGCTTTTTGCAAACTGCCGAAATGTCGGACGATCCGCAACATCGGCATCGTAAATGCCATGAATCAAACTGGTTTCGAGGGGAATGGGCACACCCGGATTGATCAAAAGTCGGTGCGCTTCTCCGCGTGCCTCAGGCTTCTTCTCGACCGTTCCATCGGGATGAACCTTGATCATTGCAATTTCGACAATGCGGTCCTTGGAAAGGTCTGTGCCCGTCGTTTCAAGGTCAAAAATGACCAAAGGCTTCTTCAGTTTTAAGGCACTCAAATTCATTGCTTCGCTTTCGTTTCCTCGTTAGACAATGGTTCGATTCAAATCAAACCCTTCCAGATAATCTGCGACACGACGCACAAAACTTCCTCCCAGCATTCCATCAACGACTCGGTGGTCATAGCTGTGGCTCAAAAACATCATTTGACGAACGCCGATGACGTCTCCTTCCTCGGTTTCGATCACCGCAGGTTTCTTTCGAATGGCGCCCAAGGCCAATATGGCCACTTGTGGTTGATTGATGATTGGCGTGCCCATGACATTCCCAAAAGTGCCCACATTGGACATGGTGTAAGTCCCTCCTGCAGTATCGTCGGGCTTCAATTTGCCCGCACGCGCTCTGCCGGCAAGGTCATTGACCTGATTGGCAAGACCGACCAAACTCAACTGATCTGCATTGCGAATGACGGGCACAATCAAATTGCCTGATGGCAAGGCAGCAGCCATGCCCAAATTGATTTGCTTTTTAATCACAATCCGATCGCCATCAACGCTCGCATTCACACCTGGGAAATCGCGGATAGCCTTCACAATCGCCTCAGCAATCATGGGCGTAAATGTGAGTTTCGTTCCATGCGCTTTCAAAAATGCTGCCTTATTCCGATTGCGCCACTCCACCATCCGTGTGACATCCGCCTCCACAAAACTTGTGACATGTGGACTTGTTTGCACCGAACGGACCATGTGGTCAGCAATCATTTTTCGCATCCGATCCATCTCCACAATTTCATCCTCCCCTGAAAAAGAAACAACTGGATTGCTCTGCTTAGCAGACGATGCAGTCGAAGGCATGGCCTGGGCGGGTGCGGCTTGAACAGGCGTTACAGCGGTAGCACCATTCGTGCCACGTTGCGTTACATGATCGAGTATATCCGCCTTGGTAACTCTTCCCTCTGAGCCCGAGCCAGAAATTGACTCCAATTCTGCTGGAGAGATTCCTTCGGACTGGGCAATGCTGCGAACCAAGGGCGAATAAAACCTTCCTGACGCCCCCAGCCGAGGGGGCAGCTCTGCCAAAGGCGATTGCAATGTTTCCAGGATATGAT
>CAJQKK010000147.1 GCA_905478895.1 uncultured Flavobacteriales bacterium
CCAAGAAAGTCCAGCGAGCAAAGGAACAGATCGGAACGTTTCAAAGGGTCGTTCCCGCTGTTTTCACGGGTGCAGAAAATGCTTGGGAACAAGCCATGTCCTCGGAAGTAGCGGACCTCGCACTCATTTGTACGCCATGGGAATGGCATGCCAAAATGGCCTTAAAGGCCATGGAAAACGGACTGCATGCGGCCTCTGAAGTGCCCATCGCCTACACGCCCGAAGATTCGATTGAATTGGTGCGAACAGCGGAAGCCACACAGCGCCATTGCATCATGCTGGAAAATTGCTGTTACAATCGCGAAGAACTGTGGATCCTCAACATGATTGAAGAAGGCGTTTTTGGAACCGTCACGCACGCAGAGTGTGCCTATTTGCATGATTTGCGCCAACTGATGATTGACCCCACGTATTATGAAGATCGCTGGCGTTTGAAGCATCACTTGCAGCGCAATGGAAACCTCTACACCACGCATGGATTGGGTCCTGTCTGCATGTATTTCGATATTTTGCGCGGTGACACGCTGACCCACCTGACCTCCATGAGCTCGAAAGAAGCGGCGTTATCGGAAGCGTTATCCGCGACCGATGATCCCGCGTTGCGCGCCATGGCGAAAGAGGTGGTTTGTGGGGATGTCAACACCACGCTGATTGGCACCGCCAAAGGACGATCGATCATGCTCCAGTTCGATGTTCACAGCGGACGCCCGTACAATCGCTTGGATAAGGTTGTGGGCTCAAAAGCAGCGCATTACGGTTATCCTTCCCGGCTTTACATCGACCATGGCGCATCTTGGGACGGGCACCGTTGGTTGTCCGATGAAGCCGAAGCCGAGTACCGGGATCGTTACGAACACCCTTTGTGGAGTCGGCTTCAAAAATTGGCAGAGGAACACCCGCAAGGCCATGGCGGCATGGACTTCGTCATGATGTACCGGTTGATTCGATGTTTGAACCTCGGAGAATCCCTCGACATGAATGTTTACGACGGTGCGCTCTGGTCAATGGTCGGTGCCCTCTCCGAAGCATCTGTCGCAGCGGACGCTCAACGCATGGTCATCCCCGACTTGACTGCCGGTTTATGGAAACAAGCAGCGAAGCATCCGGTTGGTCGGTCGCTCTGACCCACCGATATCTCAGGCTCCTAGCAATTCGGCCATCTTCGACCCGATGTCCGCAGGGCTATCCACGACGGACACGCCACATTCCCGCAGCACCCGCTTTTTGGCTTCTGCACTCTCCTCTTCTCCGCTGACAATGGCGCCTGCATGCCCCATCGTACGTCCGGCCGGTGCCGTGACGCCCGCGATGAATCCCACTACAGGTTTGGTGCCATTTTCTTGAATCCACCGCGCGGCCTTGATTTCCAAATCACCGCCAATTTCACCGATCATGATGATCCCATCGGTATCGTCGTCGGCCATGAGCAACTGAACCGCTTCAAGCGTCGTGGTCCCGATGATGGGGTCACCGCCGATGCCGATCGCCGTGGATTGTCCCATCCCGGCCTTGGTCACTTGATCTACGGCCTCATAAGTCAATGTGCCTGATTTCGAAACAATGCCGATGCGGCCAGGATTGAAGATGAACCCGGGCATGATGCCCACTTTCGCTTCGCCCGCCGTGATGATTCCCGGGCAATTCGGACCGATCAATGTGCAATCGCGTTGGTCGACATACGACTTGACCTTGGTCATGTCCGCGACGGGAATGCCTTCCGTAATCGCCACAATGACTTTGATTCCCGCATCTGCCGCTTCCATGATCGCATCCGCTGCGAATGCCGGCGGCACGAAAATGATGCTCGTGTCGGCGGCTGTTGCCTCCACCGCTGCACTCACCGAATTGAAGACTGGTTTGCCCAAATGCTCCTGCCCCCCTTTTCCGGGGGTAACACCACCCACCACTTGCGTTCCGTAATCGATCATTTGACCGGCATGAAATGTTCCCTCACCTCCGGTGAAACCTTGGACAATAATTTTGGAGTCTTTGTTGACGAGTACGCTCATGATGATATAGGTGTTGTTCGCGGCGCGAATTTAGTCGAATTTCGCGCCATGAACCGAGGAATTCTTGGAGCAATTGACGGAAAAACCATTTGTGCACTGTCCACGCCTGCGGGAATGGGCGGAATTGCCGTCATTCGGGTTTCCGGACCGGAAGCCATCGCCATGGCCAGCAGCATTTTTTCCAAAGACCTATCGGGCACTCCATCCCATCAAGCCGTTTTTGGCCGGATGATCCGGGGTGGCGAAACCTTGGATGAATGCCTTGCAACCGTATTCCGCGCACCCGGAACCTTCACCGGCGAGGACACGGTTGAATTTGGCGTGCATGGATCTCCGTTTGTGCAGAGCGAAGCTGTGCGCTGGCTCATCGATGCCGGTTGCCGCCATGCCGGACCGGGCGAATTCACGTCCCGGGCCTTTCTCAATGGAAAATTAGACCTCACACAAGCCGAGGCGGTTGGCGACCTCATCGCCTCCGACCACGCCGGTGCACATCGCTTGGCGATGAAGCAATTGCGCGGCGAATTCGCGGGAGAAATCAACGCTTTGCGTGAAGAACTCATTGGTTTTGCCGGGCTCCTCGAACTCGAATTGGACTTTGCGGAAGAAGACGTGGAGTTTGCTGACCGCGAAAAGTTCGACGCGCTGCTCGCAGAATTGCTCGAACGAATTGGTCGGCTTTCCGATTCATTTCGGCATGGGAATGCCATCCGAGAAGGAGTTCCGGTTGCCATATTGGGCGCTCCCAATCGAGGGAAGTCGACTCTGCTCAATGCACTGCTTGGTGACGAGCGTGCGATCGTCAGTGCAACCCCAGGAACGACCAGGGACACGGTAGAAGACACCTGTGTCATGGAAGGAATCAAGTTTCGATTCATCGATACCGCTGGCATTCGCGAAACCGATGATGCCATTGAATCGGAAGGCATCCGGCGCGCTTTGGACAAGGCGCAATCGGCGGCCGTGGTGTTGTATTTGCTGGACGCAACATGCGATTCCCATGAAAATACAACGAAGCGACTTGAGGAGCTCAAGGTCGATGCTGGAACCGCAGTGGCGTTGATTTGGAATAAGACAGACCTCCATCCTGCTCCTCTCGAAACTGAAGAAAACGTGACCACGTTCCACATCAGTGCGCAACAACAGTTGGGCATTTCCGAAATCAAAGCTTGGTTGCTCGAACGCGCCCGCGGCCAATACGACAACGACTCCATCGTCGTTACCAATTTGCGTCATTACGAGGCATTGATGGCCACGCAAACCGCCCTGCTAGAAACACGAGAGGGGCTGAAAAACGGTGTGCCCGGTGATTTGGTCGCCAGCGACGTCAGGCAAGCCTTGCACCACCTCGGCAGCATTACAGGCGAGATTGACCCGGAAGACATCTTGGATCACATCTTTAGCAATTTCTGTATCGGAAAGTAACCGATGCAAAGCAAGCAAGGAGTAAACGGATAAAAGCGCTGTATAAGGGAGCTCTTGCTGGAATCTCTGCATTTCAATAAGATCGTCAGTTTGCGTTGACATGCATTTGCTAGGAACACTTTTGTACCTCAATTGTACCTCGTCACTTTTGGCGATTTAATTTTTACCTCGAAATGGCGGGCGAGTAAAAAAAAAATCACCGTGCAATGTTTTCACGAATTTCATTAGAACCGATAGCCAATGGTCACGATGGTTAGTCTCAGACAAAAGCAAATAAGCAAAGGACGCACGAGCCTTTACCTTGACTTCTAACCTACTGTTCCATGTGGTGATGCTGGCTGCTTGATTTAGATTTGTGACTCACCACCTAATTGATATCTGACTTTGCGATGCTGATAAATGAAATCCTGAGTCGAAATCAATCAAACCATATGGATGCAGCCCCATGCAAGTCTCATTTAGCACTGATTCGGAAGGTATTTCGTTGAACAAAACTGCGGAACCTGGATTCCCTGGAGTTCCGCATGGGCATTGCGGACAGCTTGAATTATAGCAGCAAGCTGACCCCCCGGAGGCTCCTGTGATTTCCAACAAAATAGAACCGTTAATCTTAACACTTGTCTCCCCACCATCACTTCCAGCGACTGAGCACGGGGAACCTGACGAACCATTGACTCCATCCAGTCCTACTTCAATATTCAAAGAATCCCCAGGAGAAACTGGTAGTTGAAATTTAACGGACATACCTCCTCCGCCTCCAGGCCCTGCTGAAATCCAATTTCCTGGACTCCAAGTAGCACTCCCACCCGCTCCTCCTCCTGCACCAGTAGCCCATACCTCGACCATTGTGACCCCTTCAGGGATCACAAAAACTTGCTCTTCTCCTCCCAAATAAAGTTCACAGCCATGTTGATATGGCTCATCGGGCTCATACAATTGTTGAAATCCCGAAATGGGCTGTTGAATCGACGCGATTAGAAAAGTAACGGAATCCATCATTGCTTCAGCAGAGTTGGTAATCTGTTGGCTTACCTCAATCAGACTGTCTATCTGCATCTGCTGAGAATCCAAAATCTCACTCAACTGCATTACCCAAGCTCCCAATGTGCTATCTCCTTGCTCAGAGTCAGCGGCGAGATTTACGAGGTAATTCGTGAGCAGGCTATCATTTAGCGCAAGAGTCAAAAATCCGTCATGGCTATACGCAGCTACGCTGTCAATCTGTGATTGTAAAATTCCAATGAGATCTGTAATGGATTCTCCGTCTACTAAGAGTTCCTCTGGTGTGAAGGATTGGCCGAACAACGGTAAAAAGCTCAATAAATCATTGTAAGCGATTAAGCTGTCGCCGTCGCTATCAGGATTATAGGGTGTCTGCGAACTGAGGTTCAACCCCAACGCAACAGCAAACAGCAAGGTAAGTAGCTTTTTCATTATTCGGTGTCTTTGATGCAGCGGACGGAGAAGCCAAAGTTTTGTGAATGCGTGCCACGGTCTAAATTTGAATCGACACTATCTAAATCTCTGTACCAAGCACTGGAAACACTCAGCGAGGAACTCCACCAATTTCCGCTGATGCCAGCATTATCGAAGCTCCCAGTAATCCTGCGGAAACCACTCGCCAAGCCTGCATAGCCAATTGAATTGCTTCCGCTGCCACCGTTGTACCATCCGTAATTGGTTTTCATTTGATACCCAGCGACCGATGACCCTCCGAGGAAGTCCGACATGACGATCCATTCTTCGTCTGTCGGCACATGCCACATACTCGGGCATAAGCCCCTCGCATCGTCAACAGCATACCAATTGTAGAGGCGGCCATATTCGTTGAGCGACCACGCGGGGTCGCACGCATCACCATCGGGGGAATAGCTTTCGCAGCCTGAATCCTCTCCGTACACCGCCACTGCGCCGCTCGCGGTGGAGCTCCATTCGCTATCTGAGAGGTTGGCAGGGATGAAGTCCCCGTTGCGGTAAAGCTCTGTCCTCAGATTCTCCGCAAACCAGCACTGCTCCCCAATTTGCACCGTAGCGTAATCGTAGCCGTGGTAGCTGACGGGATCGCCGCAACTGAATTCGCCTGGTTCAGGCTCCTCACACACCGTTCCAAAGGATGAAAGCAGCTGCATTAAATCGTTGATGCCAATGACGCCGTCACCATCGAGGTCATCGTTACAGGTTTCGATGGGGAGGCAGAGGGATTCGAGATCGTCCCAGTAAGTGCCTGGGCCGCATGAGATTTCGCTCGCAGTTGGGTTGACCGGTTCGGGAACACACGTCTGGGTTTCGGAATTCCAAATGGTGCCTTCACCACACGTTTCAGCACCGTGCTCACAATCAACGGCACCAAACACGGGGAAAATGCAGTCCACGGTGCACAAATCAGAAGGATTGAAGTTGCACGCATCGGCATCTGAACAGCCCTGATTGATTACCTCAATCCACAACGAATCAATGCATTGTTCGGTGGAGCTGGTTACAGTTACGTCGAGAAAACCAGAGGATTGAGGCTCTACAACGATGGACGCTTCGTTTGCTCCGTTGTTCCAAGAATAGTCGAGTACACACGGAGAAGTCGGAAGCAGTGACACGGAGAAACTTAGCCCTGCTTGATTGTCCCCCCAACAGCACTCGTCCGCCAAGCCATAAAACATTAACTCCCCACCAGGGTGTTCGAAGAGATACGTGTAAATGTGATCTGGGTTGTATTCATCCGGTTCCGGCCGAATTAGCTCGCATGAATTGTCATCTTGTGGACAATACTCGTTTATGGTAAAGCTATTTCCTCCATACGGCGCAACGCCGTTGCCATAAGGGTGATTGAAAGAATATGCTGCATCGGACGTATGGCCGTTCCAACAGCTTCCTCCACACCAAGTTCCGGAAACACTGATTTGATAAGAACCTGAGGGTTGGTCGCCCAGCGTGTGACTGCTGGGACCTCCGAAATCTAGGTAGAATTCATCGATAAACTCAGCGGTGCCTGAAGGTGCCTCTGGGCTATTCGCAATTGGCGCAGTCACTTCAACTTCCGCTCCAAAACATACCACAAGTGAATCCAATTCAAATCCGAACGCATCACAATCCAACAGGCCTTCATCAAACGCGCAGCTCTCGTCGTCGCAACCGGCATCTGGGTTGAAATTGCATGCAGCCTCGTCTGTACACCCCGACGGAATGCAGCTCCCGTCGTCTGAGGTGGCCTCAAAGTCGAAATTACAAGCTGAAGAGTCGGTGCAGCCTGGAATCGGTGCTATTAAACCGAGAATTTGAAACGCCTCAGCCGCAGAAAGTTCTCGATTCCACACGCCTAGATCGTCCACTTGTCGCTCAGCGTTTGAGCTTTGGGGTTGATTTAAATGAGTGCCAACGCGTAACATCGAACCTGAAAAATCAGCAGAAGAAGATTCAATTTCCATGAAATCAACAAATCCAACATTCGCATCGTAAACACGAAGTGTATCATCATTGAATGTCATTACAATGTGTCTCCATTGGCTGATAGTATTGAAGTTCACGCAATCCTCAAAATGATAGCTAGTGCCGTGGCTATGAACACGTGATCTAAAGCCGCTGCTACTGTTGTCACATCCGCCGTAAAACCAGTTTTCATCCCAATAAAAAGCTGCCATGTGGGTTCCCGAGTACTGACTTCCACCGTAGGTGAAAGCTGCAAAAGTGTTGTAACTCCAAGGGTCATCTATTCTGAATCGAAACGAGAAAGAATACGATTCGAATTCTTGCAACGGAGGTGCCACTTCAACCTCACATTTTGAGGAAATGTTGGGGAACGCAGCGGCACTTGATGTATTTCCATCGTAGTCATCAACGTATGTGACCTCAAAAGTGAAGAGGTCATTCCCATTTCCACTCTCATCATTAGGATTGCCATTAAACGGATACCACGCCACCAATCCATCGGTTGGTACGTAATTAGGAACTTGCGCACTGAGGTTCAACCCCAACGCAACAGCAAACAGTATGGTCAGTAGCTTTTTCATCACTCGGAGTCTTTTATGCAGCGAATGGAACAACCCTGGTAAGCCCCTCGATTATAGAAATATAAAATTACCGAATTATCATGAAGCTCGGTCCTTCTGCCGCGAGCCACATAGGTAAAATCACCAAAAGTGCGAGTCCAAAAACATCCATTCCACCCAATGTTTAAGTATTGGGTATCTCCTATACCGCCTGCGGACCCTGAAAAACCACTCGAGTTTGAACCATTCCAAGAAGGATAATCGGCTGAGGAAGACTTCATTTGCACACCTGCAGAATCAGCTCCTAGAAAGTCTCTCAAAGACAAAAAGTCATCTTGTGTTGGAACTTGCCATCCGGTTGGACAGAGACCTCGAGTGTCACTGGCCGCATACCAATTATACAATCTACCATATTCTGTAAAATAATCCTCTGCTAGCACCCCTTGTTCGAGGTTTTCATAAATCCCTGTTGCACCTTCGGTTGTTTGCTCCCAATCGCCACTATTCGGGGCTGCTAAAATAGAATCTCCATTAGCATACTTAGCCGTACGCAAATTCTCTTTAAACCAGCACTGTTCGCCGATTTCTATTGTAGCGTAGTCATATCCTTCAAAGGAAAGTAAATCACCACAAGACGTAAAGCACGTTGAGTTGTCTCCGCCACAAACACCACATTCATCGAATGACAGGCAACTCCCATCATCCTCCGTTACTGTCGGATTGTAATTGCATGCTAACGTATCAGTGCAGCCTGGACAAGTCCCAAACTCGCATGAAGCGTTGTCTGCAATAGTGGCTTCGGGATCATAGTTACACGCGAACTCATACAAGCAACCAACGCAAGATTCGTATTCACAGGACTCATCCTCCTCAGTAGCTTCAGGATTGTAATTGCAAGCACCTTCTTGCATACAGCCCGAAACCTCTTCTTCGTCACAATAGGTGTCGCCGTCAGCGTTATTCAGGCAATTGCCTTGGCAATCGAAATAGTCCGCTCCAAACAAATCAACAGGATACTCACAGGAGCCATTTTCCTGAATGGCTTCAACGTCATAATTACACGCGGTTTCGTCGGTGCAGCCTGGGCAGTAGAAAACACAGGAACCATCATCGATGGACCCTGGATTGTAATTGCATGCATTGGGCAAAGGACAACCGTATATGACGCAAGACCCATCATCCTCGGTGGCAAGCGGGTCGTAGTTGGAGGCCTCACTACTGGTGCAGCCCTCCACCTCAAACAAATCGCAAATGCCATCGGAGTCCGTGTCAGTCAGACAGTTCTCGTCGCAGTCGTAGCCCGCATTAGGTTCACTGCCATCACAATCGCATTCCCCATCAGCAATCCCTTCACCGCCGCAAACTCCGCACTCATCCGAAACGTTGCCCTCGCAATCACATGTTCCTTCGGCATAACCAGAACCACCGCAGATACCGCAGGCATCAAGATAGAGACAGGAGCCATCATCTTCTGTTGCTCCTTCCGAGTAGGTACAAGAAAAAGTATCCGTGCATCCTACTGTCTCAAACTCATCACATACACCATCGCCATCTGTATCCGCCAGGCAGTTGCCATCGCAGTTATAGCTGCTCAACGGATATTCGCAGAGGGCACTATCAGTCAAAAAACAAGGGCTGAAGTTGCAGGCCAAAGAGTCTCCGCAACCCACAGCCGCTCCAGAGGGAACGAAATAAACATCGAATAATTCCTGCAGTTCAAAGGCAGAGCCGTTCCAAGGAATTGGATTGAGAGGAAACAACGCATTGTTGATGTTCATTGTACTCTCACAAAACGATAACGTGCTATTGTCAAGGACTTGTAAAAGTGCCGTTCCTGAACTCGCCCCAAATTCTGCCAAGAGATAAGCCTCATCGTCACTTGAAAAAACAATGGTTGGAGCGCCTTCAGAGTGGTCTAGAACAAACTCGTTGTCATCCCATAGATCAATCCCATCGGGACAGCCATTGAGTACCGACGGAGCACCTATGAGAAATGCATCATCGTCTTCAAATAAATTTGTGATGATGAAATCGCAAGAGCCATCATCCTCGGTGGCGTCAGAGAGATAGTTGCAAGCGAGTTCATTGGTGCATCCGACTACCTCAAAGCAGACACAGTCGTCAATCCCATCCTCGATGCAATCGCCATCTAAATCTTGTGTGTCAAAAAACGACAGAAGGCCCAGTAGGTCATTCACATTGATATGCCCATCCCCATTGCCATCGTACGCACTTAAACAATCCGCTTGGTTTGATTGAGCGCTCAAGGACATCGCCCAGAAGCAGGCAAACGCGGTGAGTAAGTGTTTCATCATGTGACCTTTACTGTACAAGATAACGATTTTAGAACAAACACCTTAAAAACAAGACCACCGCTCAGCCACAGATGTTATATCGGTAGCTCCTACCGACTTGCGTGAACTCGATTTCGCCACGTTCTCGCATGGCTTTTAGGGTTGATCTGCTAAACATTTAATTAATGGCCAATGCCTCTGTGAAGAATTACTGCATCCAGGTTAGTATGGTCATTGAGACCGCTTCGCCTTCTCTTCAAGTATTTGCTCAACATAGGCCTCAAGTCCAGCCTCATTCTGCAATCCCTCCTTCCCCAAATACGCAGCAATTTTCCTATTCGTTTTTGCGGGCAAGGAATACAGCTCCTGGATACGAGACAACACCGCATTGGTAAGCGACTTCCCATTGTAAGGCTTGGCTGATATGATGTCGATGTCGTGGGTTTTCTTTAACGGTTCCTCCCTTATTCGGATGATTTCAAACCCAGCTTCCCGAAGCTTTTCCGTCTTCAACTTATCCAAGGCTCGCCTGTCTTTGTGCCAGTAGCTGCCATCGAACTCAACTCCGAGGTTCAATTCTGGCATGAAAATGTCAATAGATTTCAGTCGCCCCTTCAGCTTGGCCTTAAACCCCTTTGGATTGATGTCTGGAAAGAAGAGCATCAACTCAAATGTGATTGTCAGCTCTTGGCGAGACTGTGGGGTCAGCGTACAAAAAGGACATTTGTTTTTGAAGGTGACTCTTGAATTTGGCCTAACCACCCACTCATGGTCTTCGCCCTTGTCACACTTCCACCAGATGTTTTTGTTTGAACCAGCACCAACATCGTAAGCAGTCAACGCACCGTTTTTCACTGGATGCCACTGCGCTGCCATTTCAGGATGCGTAGTTACCAAACAGTTTGAAAGCACTATTCTCTTTCCCGAACAGACCGCACAATTCGTGCCGTGCACAATGCTTTTCGGGACCGTCTGCCATTCATGGTCATCTCCCTTTTCACACTTAAACCAAACACGACGACCAGTACCATAAGTCACATCAAAAGGTGTAAGCTCCCCGTTTTTTGATGGATGCCACAATGCTGCTATTTCAGGGTGCGTGGTGGCCAAAGAGTTGCTTTCCACCGCGAGTTGGTTGGTGCATATTAAGCACCCTCTTCCTAACTGAGCTCGTTTCGAAACTCGAGTTTGCCATTCGTGATCTTCGCCCGCGGCACATTTCCACCAAACTTTTCGGTGCGACCCTTGGGTCACTTGTGTCGGGAGTAGCGACTTGTTTTTTGTCGGGTGCCACTCGGCTGCAAGCTCTGGGTGGGTTGTTTGCAGACAGTTTGATTGCACGGCCATTGAGCCGGAGCAAACAGGACAACCGTGCCCTCTTTTTATACGGCGCTCAATTTCGCACTGCCATTCATGGTCTTCCCCTTCGGGACACTTCCACCAAACCTTCTTTCCTGAACCTCCTCCAATATTCTGAGGTGTCAACTCTCCGTTCTTAGTTGGATGCCACTCGGCCGCAATGCTTGGAAATGTAACCGCTAGCGAATTGGACGGGACAATGATCCTGTTAGTGCATATAGGACAGGTCGAATTCGGATTTGCTCTTGACGCTATGACCGATTGCCATTCATGGTCATGCCCTTTATCGCATTTCCACCAGGCCTTTTTGTTTGATTTCGCTGCGACATTGCAAGGCTTCAACGTACCATTTTTGGTCGGATGCCATTGCTTTGCAACCTCTGGATACTGCTCTTCTAAGCTTTGTTTTTTGCCTGGGTGTGCCACATCCAAAAGGTACTTCACAGATCCTTTCCATTCTCTTTGAAGTAATCGCTAATGATTTAGAGGCAACTTCCCCCAGTCCTTTGGACCTTCGTCCCATGTTTAAATAGCATGGAATAACATGGGAAGCCCCTTCAATTTGAAAGACGGAACACCATCGAATCCATTGTAAATAACAATGGAATACAATGGAATTGGGTCTGAATAGACCCGAACAAGCACGTGCAAATTGAGGTGTAGTAAACTCCCCGACTCTAGCAACAATTGAATTATTCGTATCTTAGAAATTCACTTGATTACCATGAAACACTTGATCACCTGCTTAGCGCTTGGCATCGCCTGTGCCGCTGGAGCGCAAGGCACGACCATCCACGAATACCCGTGGAACCCTGATTGGAACAACGA
Source organism: uncultured Flavobacteriales bacterium (assembly GCA_905478895.1). GTDB lineage: Bacteria > Bacteroidota > Bacteroidia > Flavobacteriales_D > Sanyastnellaceae > UA16. The sequence continues at coordinate 11,896 of CAJQKK010000147.1, forward strand.
CAACTACGTAGGGTCGTCGGATCTCACTGGATTTCTTGCTGCCTATGGAAGTGAATTTGGGAATCCGCCTGAGCCTTGTGATTATGATGGAACGCCTTTAGAGGAGTTTGTTATTTCTGTACTCGATGGTACTATTATTCTCGATTCAATTTTTGTAGAGTATGAAATCGAAGACACAGGCACCTATTTTCTCCAGGGTTGTCCTGAAACAGTGACCGATACCATCGTCTATTCAGGCAATTCGATGTTACAACCTTATTCTTTTGGAGAAAATGTAGAAGTCACCTTACTCTCAACAAACATCTATTCTAATGGAAATCTGGAGCTTGGGCTTGAATTCGACGCTAGCACTGGTCAGTATCATTGGGAATTTTGGAATAACTCGCTTGCGCAGAGCGGATTAACGAGCGACGGATTTTTTGGTGGTTTTTTCAGTGGTACCAACGGTCATACCCTTCCACTGCCATCGGAATGGCTTTTAGATGACGCTGGCTTAGTCATAAGTAATTGGTCCTTTGGTTGGCTTACCTACGCCAACTACCTCCACATCCTACCTTACTGGCACTACGCAGAATAACCGATTATGAAACACTTAACCACCCTTTTCGCCATCCTTATGAGTGGCTGTCTGCTTGCTCAATCCGAGTACTGCGGGGTTGGCACGGTTTGGGATGCTGAATCTCAAACGTGTATCGTCGCAGAAAACGTGGAACTACTTGATTCAAACCTCGATGGTGTAGTTGGAGTCGAAGACCTGCTTAATCTCCTCAGCCATTTCGGTGATGAAGACATGGACTTCGATGGCATCTACGATTCCGTTGATGACTGCGTTGGGGCCTACGATGAGTGTGGCGTGTGCAACGGTCCTGGGCCACAAATTCTTGGCATTGATACCATCATAGTTTACTACGATTCGCTGTATGCAGAGGCCATAGACGAATGGTGGGTGTTTGAGGTAGATGCAGATACGCTGTTAGGTTACTTCTGTGAAAACCCAGGATGCATGGACCCCACAGCGGATAACTATGACCCTTACGCAATCGAAGAAGATGGGAGTTGTCAATACCCCAACGCGGGACCAGCTTGTGATTATGCCTCCACCGCGTACTTCGACGGTTATTACTATGATCTAGTAGGTATTGGCAATCAATGCTGGTTTGCCGAAAACCTAAGAACAACGATTTATGCTAATGGCGACTCGATTCCTGGAAATCTAGACGGGATGGCGTGGTATGAAACCAGTGAGCCCGCACAAGCAGTCTATGCTGAGGGGACTTCAGCAGTGCACATGGGAAATGATAATGCCGCTGAAAATCTGATTCGGTATGGCCGTCTCTACAATTATTTTGCAGTTCACGATCCAAGGAATATTTGTCCCTCGGGATGGCATGTTTCTACGGATTCGGATTGGATGGAAATGGAAATCGCCTTGGGAATGGATCCAGCAGATGCTGAACTGTTTGGTTGGGACAGAGGAACAGATGAAGGGCTCCTAATTATGGCAGAATTTGGTGGGAATCCAGATTGGGGCCCAACTATTTATTGTAATGGAGCAGAGGGGGGAGGTAATAATCTAAGTGGATTTTCTGCATTACCAGGAGGACTTAGAGAAGAATATGGGGCTTTCTCATGGGAATCAAACTCCTCCTCCTTCTGGTCAAGCGACAATTCAACGATCCTTCGATATGCCACTTGCATCCAAGACAAGATAGGCAGGTTTCAAGATTATATTGAACCTCAAAGTGGCCACTCCGTGCGCTGCGTTAAGGACTAAACCGCTTCCTTCTCGCCTTACTCAGCACCGTTTTGAAGCTGTCATGGCCACTGTATCTGTGCCTATTGAAGAAGGTCATGTGATCATACTCCACATCCCAGTAGGTAGCTAGAGCAATACACTCGAAGACATAGGTACTCAAACGATGGATACCCACCAATCGACTTGGATATTGGTGCCTTCTAAAATGGCTCTAAAGACCGATTTGAAGGCAGTACTGTACCCCATTTGTACCTCAAAACCACAAGTAACTGACAATCAACATCAATCACTTTCTGCATCGGAAAGTAACCGATGCAAACTCCCGTCAGTCTTTGTGCAATTGGACTTTGATCGCAGCCAAACCACGCGGTCCCTGCTCCACCTCAAACGAGACTTTCGAGTCCTCTTTGATTTCGCCCTCTACGTTGTTGATGTGCACAAAAATGCTCTCCCGAGAATCCAAATCTCGGATAAATC
>CAJQKK010000148.1 GCA_905478895.1 uncultured Flavobacteriales bacterium
CGGTGCTTCGATCGACTTCTCGCCGGCAAGACGCGTGAAATGAATGCGCACCGGCGCGCTGCCAATCAACCAATTGATTCGGGCGAACCCCACTCCCGACCGTGACATCAAAGCCTAAAAGCAGCGCATGTTTGATGTTTTCTTTTCCTTGAATGGCCGTTTCAGCCCCCCCACTGCTCAGCAACCGGTGAATTCCAATGCGCTGAAGCGCCTCCACATCCGACCTCCAATCCGTGCTGGCGTCGAGTGCCCGATGCACCACCAATCGGTGGCCTCCAAATCGCATCGCCCATGCTTCCAATTGTTCGATGTCGAGTCGAGAATGCCGATCCAGCCCCCCGACGACCGCGCGGATGGCTCCCGCTTCGAATGAAGCCGCGATCTGATCCGTCATCCAAGCCTTTTCAGCTTCGTTGAAATGAAAATGTCCGGCTCGGGGTCGAATCAAAACATGGACCGGAACACCCGCCCCGACCGAGCTTCGAATGTCCGTTTCGGGAGGAGTCAAGCCCCCGCAAGGCCAGTGGGCGCAAAGTTCCACTCGGTGTGCACCCGCGTCCCAAGCCGTTTGCACGTCTGCGGGAGTACTTGCGCATACTTCGAGTTCAAAAGGAGACAGAATTCTCAACCCCCGCTGCACACCTGCCACATCGGCGAGACGGGTCAAATCCAACACCGCATCCTTGGCCTCAATCCATTCAATGGAAATGCCCGCATCCACCATGTGCTGCACGGCTGTCGGCAGCTCCAACTCTCCGCGTGTAGGGTGCGGCCGCAGCTCAGAAAGAACGGGCAAAAGCACACCGGCATTCAACCGAAATAAATTCATGGAGACATGGACCGTCCCGGCATTTTTGTGCATTCGATCCACCGCGTCTGGATGGGGCTTTTCGACAATGGACTGAAGGCGATTGCCGATGGCTTCCAAAATGGCGAAATCTTTGGTTTTCGCAGGTGGCAAACCCAAATGATCCCGGTCGTATGCCAAAACGGCCTGTCCGTTCGGTTCACTTCTTAATCTGGCCAGCGACTGTCGCGTGGGGACATTGTCCCCATTGCAAAGCACGAACGCATGATCCGCTGCGATTGGGTCTTGCTGGAGCGCACACTGCACCGCATGCGCCGTGCCGAGCGGTTGATCCTGCCACGCCCAACCAACCTGCATTTTGAGGCCCGTCGGCGTCTCATTCCAGTCCGTTACAAAGGGCTGGGTGATGGCATCATCCGGATGCAACACCAAGGTCGCCTCAGTAAACCCTGCGCGAAGCGCTTGCTCCAGAATGAATTGCAGCAAGGGCTCACCGTCGGATCCAACCCGAATCATCGGTTTTGGCCGATTCAATGCATCCTGTTCCAATGCCTTTAGAGAGAGACTCAAATCCTGGGATACTTCGACCGCACTTTGCTTCATGCGCGATGCTCTTCCCGCTGCCAAAATCAAAATTCGATCGCATCTCATGACGTGAAGGTATCAATTTATCGAGTCTTCCAAGCGCACGCCTTCTGCTCCTAATGCAATCGGAATGGGCGCTCCGTGTGCATTGGTTATTGCGGACATTACGTCCTCCAAATGCTCGGGATGGCACAGCACAAAACCGGTACCTCCCCCGCCTGAACCGTTGATTTTACCGCCAAGAGCACCTGCTGAATGGGCACTGGCTAAAATACCATCGATGCGAGGGGTGGACACCGCAATGCCCTTACTTAACCATTGATGATGCGCGACCAGAAGCCTCCCAATTCGCTCCAAAACTGGATTTTTTTGCGCCAACGCCGTTGTGCCTTCTTCAGAAATGCGCCGATTTTCCAACGTGGTCATCATCAATCGTTGGTCCTCCGTATCCCAATGACTCGGAAAAAAAGGCGGCCGCACGTTCCAATTGGATTGTCCGTGATCTTCCCATTCCTGCAGCAGCTCCAACCGACGGTCTTTGGCCCTTGCCAGCACGCCCAAGGTGTCCTTGGCTTGATGAGAATCAAATAACACCCAACATCCCGAGGGCTCTGAGAGAAGAGTGGCTTCAAACTCGGGATCAAAAGTGATGGACTGGGTGCCTCCCAAAGCGCAAACGGTTTGATCCATCATGCCTCCAGGCTCATCAAACCACTCCACTTCAGCGCGCCACGCCGCACGAGCAACCCATTCTCGTCGCCAACTCATTCCCCTGCGCTCGGCAATCAGGGCACACCATGCCACCAATAATGCAGAAGAACTGCTGGCCCCGGCACGCATCGGAATTTGGCTCGCAACACGCGCATTCCAACCCCATTCGGGCAACCAGCCTTCCCGCTTGGCGAGGTGAAGGGCGATCAACCAATAGTCCCGCGGATTCGGTTCCGGGAGGCCATCCAAATCATAGGTGAATTGCTGGTCCAAATCTGACAGCTGCAAATGCACGAGCCTATCCGTTCGTGTGGAACTTTCGATGGTTGCGCGCAGATCAATGGCAGACGCAACCACGGGAAAGCCAAAATAATCCTGGTGTTCGCCAAAGAGACAGATGCGGCCCGGAGCAGAAACCGCACACTTCATGCACGAGAACGATTGATCCGTGCAATTGCTCCCACACAAACAGCTGCAACCGCAGCGAGCAAGCCGGCTGTCGCCCGATCGTCATACAGCCAAGAGCCTACAGCAAACAATGCCGCATAAACTCCTGCGCTGCCCAGGAGCATCGATAAAATCCCACGTGGCAGCGCCCAGCCCTGCTCCGCTGCAGCTGCCGAATCAGCTCCCGTAGCATAGCGCTTCCACCCGGGTCCACCCGGGCGTACTTTGGCAACGAAGTGACGGAGGGTTTTTTCCGATTCGGGGGGCGTAAGCCAAGTCCCAATGACCCAAATCATCGTGGTGATCAAAGAACCCCAAACCAGTTTTTCGTGGGAAGCCCATGCCGTATCAACCAAATGGTCATGAACGAACGTAAAATAGCCTGCGACGATCAATGATCCTGCCATGGCCACAAGCTCTGTCCAAGCATTGATCCGCCACCAAAACCAGCGGAGGATGAACAAGCCTCCTGTGCCCGCACCAATGAGCAGAAGTAGGTTAAAGGCTTGCCCCGCATCGGTGAGCAGCAAGCCCAATCCACTTCCGAGAATGAGGGATAGGATCGTCGTAATGCGGCCGGCAGCGACCTGTTCTTTGTCCGTTGCATCTGGACGAATGAATCGCACCCAAAAATCATTGACCAAATAACTCGCTCCTAGATTCAATTGCGTGGACATGGTACTCATAAATGCCGCGAGCAAGGAGGCCGCCACCAATCCCAAGAGACCGGGTGGAAGCAAGGATAGCATTGCTGGATAGGCCAAGTCATGGCCCAATTTGTCTGCGGGAATGTCCGGGAATGCAGCCTGCAAATCACTCAATTCAGGGAACACGACGATGGAAGCCAAGGCGATCAAAATCCACGGCCACGGACGAAGCGCATAATGCGCAACATTGAACAAAAGCGTGGCGCCCATGGCATGCGATTCATTCTTAGCGCTGAACATGCGCTGTGCAATGTATCCTCCACCGCCAGGTTCGGCTCCAGGGTAATAGCTCGCCCACCATTGAACAGCAAGCGGAACCAACAAGATGGGAACCCATTGACTGGCATCATGCAGATCGGGGAGCATAGCAGTTTTCGTGGATACTTCGGCATGGGCCAGCAAATTGGACAAGCCGCCAATGGCCTCCAAATCCAAAATGTAAACACAGGCCCAAATGGATCCGATCATCGCCAACACAAATTGCACCAAGTCGGTCAAAATCACCGCCCGCAATCCTCCTAGAGCACTGTAAGAAAGCGTAATAACACCCGTAATGGTCAACGTCAACCAACCGGGCCAACCCATCAAAATCCCTCCCAATTTGATCGCTGCCAAAGAAACCGTCCCCATCACCAGAACGTTGAAAACCAAGCCCAAGTAGAGCGCCCGGAATCCGCGCAACACGGCCGCCGGTTTTCCACCATAGCGCAATTCGTAAAACTCGATGTCTGTCAAAACGCCGGAACGATGCCAAAGGCGCGCATATACAAATGCCGTGAGCATGCCGGTGAGCAGAAATGCCCACCACCCCCAGTTGCCGCTCACCCCCTGCTCACGGACCAGTCCTGTGACCAAATTTGGCGTGTCGGTGGAAAAGGTCGTAGCCACCATGCTGATTCCCAATAACCACCACGGCATATTGCGACCGGCGAGAAAAAAACTTTTGGCGTTTTTGCCCGCATCGCGCGAGGCCCAAAGACCGATCACAAGCGCAAGGGCAAAGTATCCCACAACGATCGCCCAATCCAGTGTTGTCAGCTCCATGTCACAAGAATAAGAAGGAACGAGACAACCCGAGTGAATGTGTTTATAACCCGTGCTCCATTCGGGATTTTTTTGTTAAGCCCTGAACCACACACGCGTAGCTATGGTCCAGCAAATCGCACGCTAAGCTCCATTCCACGTCCCGTTCTGCACTCACGGAATTCCAATGCTTTTTATTGAGGTGCCAGCCCGGGCGAATGCCTTCAAATTGCTCCCGAAGCTCAATGGCACGTTCGGGATTGCATTTGAGCGAAACACCATGAAAATCATCCACATTCGCAATGGCAAACACCTTGCCGGCGACCTTCCATACCATCGTTTTTTCATCAAAAGGAAACGACTCCGTTACGGCCAATTTTGAAAGGCAGCGGTCGCGAATGTGTTCGAATTCAAAAGTTCTCATTGACTTGGGCAATTTCGACATTAAATTGCGGCGAATTCACACGAAACCAAATCACATGCGATTCACTACTCAGCTTTTGGGCGCAGCCCTCTTAATGCCCCTCCTGTCCAATGCGCAATGCACGGATATTTTCATTTCCGAATACATGGAGGGAACAGGGAACAACAAAGGATTGGAATTTTATAATCCGACCAGCGAAGCGATTGATTTATCCGCTTATCAACTCCAGCGCTGGAGCAATGGCGAAGGCACAGCGACGGACTGGGTCGACTTACTCGGCACCATCGAAGCATTCGGAACTTGGGTATTGGTCAACGGACAAACAGAAGATGTTGAGTTGGGTGGTGGCGCAATTTCACCAGCAGTCGATCCTGCCATGCAGGCATTTGCCGATCAATTGGACAATCCATACCCGGCCCCTACCTATATGAATGGCGATGACGCCTTGGTACTGGTCAAAAATGGTGACAACGTGGTGGACATTTTCGGCAAGCCGGGCGAAGATCCTGGGGTGGCGTGGACCAACGACGAAGCCAATGGCTACATCGACATCGGAGATGGCGCCGCTTGGCTCACTTCCAACCACACGTTGCGCCGCAAATACGAAGTTCAGCAAGGTGTGACCATCCCCCCCATCAGCTTCAATACATTCGCAGAATATGACACACTCGCTGTGAATACTTGGGATGGACTGGGCAGCCACAGCTGCGCTTGCAACCCAAGCCACGTAGAAACAATGACACAAAGCATTGTTACTTCGGTATATCCCAACCCTTCGGTCAATGGCACGATCACCCTCGAAGCGGACCAATCCATTGAACGGGTCTCGATCTTTGGCGTCCAAGG
>CAJQKK010000149.1 GCA_905478895.1 uncultured Flavobacteriales bacterium
TCTTTCCGATCAAGCCCGAGCGGCATGCGGAGATTCCAGCGGTCACGCACGTCGATGGCTCAGGGCGATTGCAAAGTGTCTACCGAGACGTCGCACCGCGCTACCATGCCTTGATCAGCGCGTTTCATGCCAAAACCGGCGTACCGATTTTGCTCAATACGAGTTTCAATGAAAATGAACCGATTGTGAATGCGCCGGAGCATGCGTTGGCTTGCTACCAGCGCACGAGCATGGACATGTTGGTGCTGGGGAATTGTGTCGTGAAACGATAAATCATAGAAAATGACTTCAAACGCTCCCATTCTTATTGCCTTTGGAACTCGTCCTGAGGAAATAAAAATCAGCCCTTTGCTCAAACAAGGACTGAACTTGAAGCTGCTTTTTACGGGGCAGCATGAGCATCTACTTGAAAATAATAAGTTTGATTTCCGGATTAAGCCCACCGAAGGAACGAATCGACTAGATCAAATCATCACCGACTGCTTGACCCAGTTCCCTGATGAGCGATTCCAAGCCGTCTTGGTGCAAGGTGACACAGCGAGTGCCTTTGGGTGCGCCCTTGCCGCATTCAATCGTCAAATACCCGTTATTCACCTTGAAGCTGGACTGCGCAGTTTTGACTTGGATCATCCCTACCCAGAAGAAGGTTATCGTCTTATGGTTTCCCGCATAGCTGCGCTGAACCTTTGCCCCACAGAATCATCCAAACAAAATTTATTGGATGAAAAAGTAGCTGGTCGCATCGAAGTCACAGGCAATACCGTGCTCGATCACCTCCATTCCTTCAAGGAAGGTGAAACGTATGGCAATCATGTATTGATCACCATGCATCGAAGGGAAAATCACCACATCATGGGCCAGTGGTTTAAGATTTTGAATACGCTTGCAAAAAACCATCCTGAACTTGAGTTCATTCTCCCACTGCATCCGAATCCTGCGGTAAAAAAACACAGAGATTTACTCACGCACATCCATGTTCTTGAACCAATGAAGCATCATGATTTCATTGAAAAGCTGAGTCAAGCGAAACTTCTAATCACCGACAGCGGCGGTCTACAAGAGGAAGGTAGCTTTTTTAACAAGCGCGTCATCGTCTGCAGGGAAACCACTGAACGGCCTGAAGCTATTGCCAGTGGTCATTCAACCTTGTGTCATTCACCTGCAGATCTCCCTATGTTATTTGAAGAAGTAAACGACAGTCATGAAATCGTGTCGAGCTGTCCTTTTGGGGATGGATTTTCAGGCAACCGGGTTGCCAATTTACTCAACCACATGAACTGGAACTCATGATTTCTGTCATCACCATTAATCTGAATCATGCCGAAGGCTTGCGGCGCACCATTCGTTCGCTGCCTTATCAAAAATGTACTTTTGAACACATTATCATCGATGGCAAGAGCAGCGATCATTCCGTTGAAGTTGTCAAGGAGGAGTCTCCAGAAGAAACTATCCTCATTTGCGAAAAGGATGGAGGGATTTATGACGCCATGAATAAAGGAATACGACTGGCGAAGGGCAATTATTTATACTTCCTCAACTCCGGTGACACCTTGATAAATATTCCGGTGTTCGATAGAATCAATAATTTGATAGAGGACGAGGTCATTTTCTATGGCGATCGCTTGCGCGGAGAAAACAATCACGAACAACGTTTCCCTCAACAACTGCGCCTCTCTCACTTGATGTTCAATGGCGGTATTGCCCATCAGTCGCAGTTTTTCCCAAAAAAATACTTCGACCAATATGGGCTTTATGATGCCAATGAGCGCATCATATCCGATTGGGCTTGGAACCTGACTGCACTGGCCATTCACAGGCTGCCATTTCAACACTGTGGGGAAGTTGTGTGTCACTACGAGGGAGGCGGATTATCCAGTTCAGAAAGCCCGATTCACGATGCCGCTATCGAAGATCAAATTCGCTTCATTCTCACTCATTTCCCTCATTTACATGTCGACTATCAAGAGCTTGAGAAGTCTAGAGAAGAGTTGTCAAAACATTCAAATTCCCGGATTATGACATTTGCATGGAAACTATTCCAACTTAAACAAAAACTGCATGGCTAATTTCCTTATTTATGTGGCTTATGGCAATAAACATGAGAGATTGGCTTGTAAGAGTGCTGAATCATTCAAAAAGAACAACCCAGAGCTTTTCGACGAAATCATTCTACTTTCACCTAGCAATAAAGTAAAGAACTTTTAACAAACTGAAAACCCACCAAAACCCTTTTCAGAAGCTTATTACATCCCCACAACGGTGGGGGGGCATCTCTCCAAACCAGATTGCCTTCATGAATTCATCAGGAACCATAGCGCAAGCAAAGCGAAATGCTTGTTTGTAGACACAGACACTACATGCCTAGCACCTATTGATCATTTGTTTTCAATTCTTGAGCATACTCCCGTCGCTGCGGCTATCGCTCCCTACTATCATCTAGATTCATTTGCAGGTAGCCACTTAAAGCAAACTTTTCCGGAAATCTTTCAAAAACATGAAGGATTGACCTGTTACAATTCTGGCGTAATTTTATTTGACGGAGCTCACAGTGAAATTTCTAGACTATTCCTAACGTGGCTAGAATTTGCGAAAAAGGGGGCCTCAATTTGCCAAAGTGATCAAGGATATTTCTCCTTATCATGCCTACTTACAGGCATTATTCCATACCCATTATTACCAAATTACAATTTTCGAAACAACGGAGTTGCCTTCGGTAAAAATTATATTCACCACAGCTACCTGGATCTTCCTCAACGCGGCGATTACAAATACCCGGGGCTACTATTTCAAGACAAAGAAGGCTACTATCCACTGTCGTTAGCGTTCTTAGCGAATAAGAATGTTAACTTCATTCTCAGGTTGTTGGAAAAGCTGTTCAATAGGATAGTCGTGAAACGTTTGGATAAAACGTGAAACACAATCGACAAATGAAAAGAATAATTATCGCGGGATACCCATAATCCGGAAATACCTGGCTAACGAGGTTGGTTGCCCAGTTGTGCGATGCTCCTGCCTCTGGGTTTCTCGATGCCCAAAAGCAAATAGTAAACGACATCGTGTCTGAAGGATTCCATCGAAACTCAGAAATTGAAATCGTCAAAACCCATCATTGGCACGATACGCTTCCGAAGTCTGATGCTAAGGTCATCTATATTGTCCGGGATCCTCGCCAAATTCTGCTGAGCGCAAGCAGATATTTTCCAAAAGCTCCATATCACGCAATACAGAAATGCCACCCTCTTGAAAGAGCCTGTTGTGCGTTTGTTAATCGAGACTTGGCTGCCTGGTACGCCTGCATGGTGCATGGAAGCCTTGAACCAACCAATTGGCTTCGTAAATCTTGGCAGAACCACATCGAAGATTACTTAGGAGATTCAAGGGTTCTAGTAGTCCACTATGAGAAATTGAGAATGCAGGGAGAACACGAATTGCGAAAAATAGCCAATTTTTTAGATTTAGACATTTCTGATACCATAATAACAAAGTGCAACAACAATCAAAGTTTCGATGTGAAAAAAAAGAAATTCCTTTCCCAAGGGGACAAAGCAAAAGCAGAATTTCTGAAAACCGGTTCAATCGATAGTTGGAAAAATGAACTTCCGGTAATCTTGCGCATAATGCTAAAAATCCGATTCAGAAAAGCTATGAAAAAAATTCTCGCCATCGAAATTGGCTCCTTGTGTGGTTTTGGCACTGCAGTCTTACTTCGGAATTTCCAAAAGGTCATTTGCATAGACCCATATGAATCAGGTTACGATGATAGAGATGGAAATTCGATAAAGAAACGTCTCGGCATTGCCGAAGAATTATGGAACATCCGGTTTTTCGACCATCCTTCTGTAGAATTACGCCGAGAAAGAAGTCTTGAGGCAGCAAAGGCTTTTTCAGAATCATCCATTGACTTTTGTTTTATTGATGCTGGACATTCCTATGACGCTGTAAAATCAGATATCGAAGCCTGGATTTCCAAGATTCGTCCTGGCGGTATAATCTCCGGGGATGATTACGATTGGAGGAGCGATGGAGTTAAAAATGCTGTGTCTGAGATATTTGGTGGAGATGTGCAACTAATCCAGAATCGGATCTGGTTCCACAAAATTGCGCAGGAATAATCAAGCCCGGTACGGTATCAATCACCTTATTCAGAGTATGAACTATATGCTATCGATTATCCGAAGATACTCTACGCTCAACTGGCGAGAGAAATCGATCTTGCAACATTAAACTATCCACCTTGGTTCCAGCCATTCGAATCAAGCCAGACACTGAACTCTCCAACTCCTCCATCGATTCCAAATTGAAATCAAAAATCATCTCGGGAAACTCCTTTTTCAAGTAACCTAAACTCGCGTGCCGGGAAATAATAAATGGAAGGCCATGCTTTAGATAATCAAACACTTTCACCGGAGCGCAAAACTCGTTGTTTTTGTCCCGTGAATGATAACACGCGAATCCCAGATCACACCGTGCAAGCACTTCATTCAACTCACTCGGTGACATGTATTCCTCGTGGCGCATATTTGAATGCGCAGAGACCAATCGCTGAATTTGTTCGGTTTTCTTAGAAACGACAAGAAACTCATACCCGTGTCGTTTCAAGAATACGGCTAATGTACCGAACAAGTGAATGGGCCTTGACCCAATTGAGCCTTGATAAACACAAACCTTATGGTTTTCCAGCCAGTCCGCAAGTTTTGGGTTCAGCGCCACCTTGGAAGCATCGGGGTAGGTTGGAATGTTTTCGAATACAAAGATTTTCTCCTCTTGAATTCGAAACTTTTTCATGTACCACTCTGCACGTTCCTTATTTGAAAGATAAGCCGAATGACACCATCGAAACATCAATTTCTCTCTCAATTCCAGCTCCTTGCGCATAAACTTTGACCTCCTATTCCATGGCTGAAATTCACTGTACAACTCAAACGAGATATAATGGAAGTCAATTCCCTTCAGTTTGGCTATGAGCCCCACCCAAAATCCTGAATACGGATCGCAAGCATACCATACGCCTTGAGGCATCCGAATCAATGATAACAAGAAGCCAATCGTTTTAAAAACACCCGCTCGCTTGTGAATGTTTGATTCGAAATGCACGAAATCCACCCTACCATCGAGCTCAAGCTTTTTCATCCAGGTGACCTGAACGGGATCACGGTTAAGAGGCAAATAACTGAACAAAACTGAATTCATACGTCTCATTTCTTAGCCAATCTCAGCCACTTCCCAATCAACGGCAAATCCCACCAAAACGGACGGAAATAATGATAAGCTCCGTGCTCTACCCGCGGCGCATCGATGTAATCATAAAACTCCTGCTCTGTGAATCCCAACTTTTTTAAAGCAAATGGAAAGTCAATTTCGAGCTGCTCTTGCGAGTAAATCGGACTCTTCAACTCCGTAATAGCTTCGTCTTTGGACATTTGCCCTGAAAAAATCAAATTCGACAAGTGAGCCTTTCGTTTGTCCACACCAAATTTTTCTGGCAAAATGTACCCTTGGTAGAATCGGGTGAACACCGATTCATAGTGTTTGCCTCCGTAATCTCTCCACCCCAATTCAGAAGCGATCTCCTTCTTTGCTTGGGTCTTGTCATAATCCAAGGATTGCAGAAAAGGGATGCTCGTTAGCCGTTTTGGTTTCTTCTTTCGGATGGAATATTTGTTCAGGGGGTAATTGATCAATTTTTTCTCACCAAACTTTTCGTGGATGTTGATCAGGTTGATGGCGCTCTTCATCGGATCAAACCACGAGGATGGCATAATGCATTCCGTCTGGACGTTGCGGCCGTCCAAAATGTACCGCGCACCTGTATCCAGAGCTACTTTATCCAGCGCTGCAAATATTGCAATGTCCGTGACGGCCTCAATGTCAATGACTCCAGCCTTGAAATACGCCAGCTGGATGTCTTTGAATTCAGGCCAGTCGATCACATAAGTCTGTAAGTCGAATCCGCATTTATCAATGATATTGTTGATATTCTGAACTGCCAACTCAGAGTTCCAACCGTTGTCAAAATGCACACACAACACCCTCAACCCTAGCCGCTTCGCCACCAAAGCAAGATATGTGCTATCAACGCCGCCACTCACACCCAAGAGGCAATCGTACTTTTTTCCTTTGCCGAAGGCCTTCATTTCCTGGACAAAGTCCTCGATTGCTGCTTTGCCTGCTTCGCCCTCATTCAACTGTTTACTCAGTCTGTCGTATATCCGAGGATACTGCGAACTGCCGCTCTCATCGAATTCAATTTCCGGGTGGTGAATGGTGTCCATAACCGAAACCGCGCATTGCTGATAGGATCGACCACCATTCGCCGCAGCGTCACTTTGCAAAGCTTCTTCGCTATGTTTTCTCCGAATACTCATCTTTT
>CAJQKK010000150.1 GCA_905478895.1 uncultured Flavobacteriales bacterium
TCGGGGAATTAACGACAATGACCGCGGTCAAAGCGTGCGCAAAGATAAAAAGGATTTTCTGAATTTGTATGCAATCGACACACTCTAATTATCTTGGAGGCATGGAGCAATTGCAAAATCTAATTGGAGGGCAGCTACAAGGATCAACAAAAGACAAATGGCTGGACAACATTGAACCAGCTACTGGTGCGGTATATGGTCAAATCCCGCGCTCCGATGCTGATGACGTTGAATTGGCAGTGCAGGCTGCGGCCAAGGCTTTTCCGCAATGGTCGAACCGGTCATTTGAGGACCGTTCCGAATGCCTCAGGCGCTGGGCTAAAATTGTCGCGCAACACGCTGGTGAACTGGTGCGTGCCGAATCCAAAGACAACGGAAAGCCCATCTCGCTCGCGGAGGCTGTGGACATTCCTCGTGCTCAAAAAAACCTCGAGTTTTTTGCAGGAGCCATCGAACACTTCGCTTCCGAAGCACACATTCCTGCCGACAGCTCGCACATCCATTACACCCACCGCAAACCCATTGGTATCGTGGGTTGTATTTCTCCTTGGAACTTACCCCTCTACCTTTTTACCTGGAAAATTGCTCCCGCCATTGCCGCAGGAAACTGCGTCATCGCCAAGCCCTCTGAAATCACCCCAGTGTCCGCCTTCATGTTATCGCAATGGGCCGAAGAAGCCGGAATTCCTGCAGGAGTGTTCAACGTCGTTCACGGCTTGGGCTCGGAAGCCGGTCAAGCCATCGTCGAACATCCTCAAATCAAAGCCATTTCATTCACGGGCGGTACCTCCACGGGAGCACACATCGCGCGAACCACTGCGCCGCAATTCAAAAAGTTGAGCTTGGAGCTTGGCGGGAAAAATCCTGCTATCATTTTCGAGGATTGCGATTTTGACAAAGCCGTTTCGACAACACTGCGTTCGTCTTTCGCCAATCAAGGGCAGATTTGTTTGTGCTCATCCCGTATTCTTATCCAAGACAAACTTTACGATCGGTTCAAGAACGCACTCGTCGAAAAGGTGAAGCGGATGCGCATCGGAGATCCGGCTGATGCAGCAACCAAGATGGGCGCCGTGGTATCACAGGCCCATCGGGACAAAATCTTATCCAGCATAAATAACGCGAAGGAAGCCGGAGGAACAATCCTTTGCGGTGGCGATGAAGCCGAGGCTCCTAATGAGCGATGCAGAAATGGTTTTTTTGTCCAACCCACTATCATCGAGGGCCTTGGGCCTACTTGTGAGATCAATCAAGAGGAGGTTTTCGGACCGGTCATTACCCTGCAAAGCTTTCGAACCGAGGAAGAAGCCATTCAACTGGCCAATGATTCTCAGTACGGTCTGGCAGCCACCATTTGGACGCAAGACATTGCAAAGGCGCATCGCACGGCCGCTGCTGTAGAGAGTGGCATCGCTTGGATCAATTGCTGGTTGGTCCGTGACTTACGCACCCCATTTGGCGGGGTGAAGTCGAGTGGAGTTGGAAGAGAAGGCGGATTCGAGGCGTTGCGTTTCTTTACGGAGCCTCAGAGTGTGTGCTTGCCCACGCAAGCATAGGGAACTTCAATAGTCTTGATCAACGGGGGAATCATAGCGATTGTAACTGACCTTATTCCCATTGGTGAAAAACCAACCGAGGGTTCGATCAAACCAAGTAGCTGCATTTCGGATGATTGTGCTCATTGCGTCGTTCGTTGTTCAACAAAATTAGTGTCCACAAAACACTTTATCAACGAAACATGTTTCAAAAATATTTTGACACCCCGAAAAACCAAGGCTCCCAACACCGAGGTTTAGAGGCTATTCTCGATACAATTCCGATGAAATCAATATTATACTCGACGACCTTCTTTTTTAGTTTTTTTCTGTTCACGGGATGCGTCACCCTCAAGCAGTTCGACGAATTGCAATCAGACTTCGACGAAGTTCAAAACGAAAATCGAAAACTCGCACTTGAAGGTCAAGATGGAGAGATTGAAAGACGAGAAATGGCGGGAAGGATTGCTGTTTTAGAAGAAAGTAGGCAAACTTTGGCGGCCGATACCGCTCGTATAGGTCGTGCCTTGCGTCAAAGCAACGCCAACGTCGCCCGACTCGAAGAATTGAATGATGTTCTCACTTCGGAAAGTTCCTCACGAATGGCAGCAATCAACGAAGAGAACCGGGCCTTACTTGCAGATTTGAGTCGTTCGAGGAACGAATTGCAGCAACAAGAGGATGCGCTGAATCAGTTGCGAACCAATCTCGAGATGCGGGAAAATGAATTGAGTGATCGATCACGGCGCATTGCTGAGTTAGAAGGACTTCTAGCCGCCCGCGACGCGGCTGCAGAAGCACTCAGAAGCCAACTCGCGGACGCCCTGCTCGGATTCGCGGACAAAGGATTATCCGTGGAACAGCGCGACGGAAAAGTCTATGTTAGCTTAGAAGCCCAATTGCTATTTCCGTCGGGCAGCACGGCCATTAATGCGAACGGCCAGCAGGCACTTGAAGGTTTAGCAGCGGTAATCAGCCAGCAATCCAACCTGGAAATCATCGTTGAAGGCCATACCGATTCAGATCAATTGCGATCCAGCACCATTCCGCGAAACAACTGGGAATTGAGCGTGCTTCGATCGACTGCTGTCATTGAAATATTAAAAGCTTCCGGAGTAGATCCTGAAGTTTTAACCGCTGCTGGAAGGAGTGAATATCACCCGCTTGATCCAGATGACAAAGCGAGAAACCGCAGAATCGAGGTTGTTCTTGCACCCAATTTGGATGCATTGTTTGAGCTGATTCGTTCGGAGGAATAACGCCAGCGAACGGGCAAATCAGTCGATTTGCATCTGGAATGCTCCCTGGGCGATGTTCATGCTTTCGCCAGACATTCCTACCACGGTGCCCATGAATGTTCCGACAACGAAGCCGCCTGAAACGGCATCGACGTAGGCGATATCAATGGTAACGCCTCCACCGAAATTCGTGCTGTATGCATTGGCCGCAGGATCGGCATAGGAACAAGAGGAACCCGTCGCAACTGAGCATTGTATTTGGGACCCCGCGACCCAACCGGCCAAGGGGACTTCCATCACCAGCGCCAGACCCGCTCCGGTCAATGTCAACCCTGTTACAGTGATGGTGGTGCCATCCAGTTCAGCAGAAAGCCCTGTCTCGGCTACAAGCGCCGTTCCGTTCGCTTTCCAAGTCAAAATGGATTCGCATTCAGGGCAGTAATCACCTCCACAATCAATGTAAAGTTCATCACCATCCATGAGGCCATTGCCACAATTGACGCCATCTGGACAAGGCCCACAAACAATATTCGGATTTTCACAGGCAATGTAAATATTGGACTCATAATTGCCTCCGCAATCCACGGCAAGCTCATCCCCATTCATCAGGCCATCACAGCATGTTGGACACGGCTCACAATCCGGACCTCCGCAGTCCACGGCCTGTTCGTTGCCGTTTAGGAGGCCATCTCCGCACAACTCTCCACACGCAACGCCCGTATCACCGCCGCAATCGATGCCGGCTTCTCCCGGATCTTGGACGCCGTTGAAGCTGGGGTCACACGGTCCGCATTCTCCACCGCAATCGACCCACGTTTCTCCTAACAGTGCGTCGTACTGGCCATTTTCACAGGGGTCGCAAGCCGGACAGATCGAGCCCCCACAATCCACCAATTCTTCTCCATTGTTGAGAATACCGTCGTAACAGTTTTCAGGAATCAAATTGTCATCGTTCAAACAACCGCTGA
>CAJQKK010000151.1 GCA_905478895.1 uncultured Flavobacteriales bacterium
TACGATTGGTCGCCAAGCTTGCAATGGTCTCTTCCACAAACTCAAACCAATCTGCGGCGTCACGCTCCGTAATGAGCCGGTACATTTCGGGCCAAAGGGGCTGAGCCTCTGCCTCTTTTGCAGCAGCAGATTCTCTGACTTGCTGTTTGGCGATGGTGTTCCGAGCGATCTCTACCTCCCTGCGAGAGACGTTAGCACCGGTTCGCGCAGCGGTGACCATGCGCCTTGGATTGGCATCAATGAGAATCACATTTCGCCCCTCAACAGCGAATGTGTCGTACCACTCTTGTTGCAACAACTGACGAAATTGAGAAGGCCAGTTCACGTTGCTTACGCGCAACTTCAAACTGTTGCTGCCGTTGCGCTGCAAATACATGCGAATTGCCCCCATGAGCTGCATATTGTCACTGTCGCGTTGGAGGTATTCAATGGTTAACCTTCGAGCTTCTTCGATGTACGACATGGCTAAGAAATGATTTGCTTCAAATATTGATTGCCCAACCAAAAACTTTGCTTGGTGTATTCTGTCTGGCCAGTGACACGGTCCGGCGTGGGCAAAGGATAGGTGTCGTCAACGGTTGTGGCATGGGGACGGACGTGGACGACTTCAAATTCCCTTGACCCTGGAAAGTTGGTTTTGCGGACCCCTTTGTCATTGACAGATTGGACGATGTTGCCCTCGCGGACAATTGCTTTTGTATGCTTCCAACTGTCATGGGCATGGGCGATATCATCTTGTGGCATGGCCCAAAATTTGGCCAGCTTCAGCACCAATGGTGAGTCATTCTCGTCCGTAGCACGGTCGAACACCACGAACAAGAAGCGGCTGCTATCAAGCAAAGTGAACAACTCGGATTCAAGCCAGCTTTCCTTCGCCAAGTCCGTGAACTTGAACGCTGGGAATGACATGGATTCCTGAGGGGTGCCGTTCGGCTTCAGTCGAATGGTTTTCATTGTGACGCCAGCAGCTTCGAATTCTGGAATTTCTGCCTTGCCCGGGACGCCCATAATTGCCCTGGCTACTGCAGCAAGAACACTCTTCGATTTGAGGTTCAAGTCATCCACGCCAACAGCCTCTGCGATGTCCTGAATTTCCCATCCGTAAAAGGGCCGAAAGCGTTCCAGGATGACCTCGTCGAAGCCTACCGATTCGAGTTGTTCCGTGTCTGAATCTCCGATGAGCGCGGTCTCTTCAAGGGATGGAGCCATCCAAGCTCGGATGATGCGATTGACGTAAGAAGTCTTGAGGGAGTAGGCGCGAGACATGGCGCGAATCGAGCCGTTGGGTTGATCGCGTTTCGAAGCCTTGCTCGCTCCTTTGGTTGCTGCGCCTAAGTACATGGTGTCTCCTTCGCTCAGCTCATGTGCAAGGCCATATTCAACTTTCGTTCGAATGAAATTCCAGTCTTGCTCGATGATGATGAGGTCGCTCTTTGAGAATTGCCACAAATCCGCGAGGTGAATCTTCCGGTGCACAAAGGGCTTGGCACTGTGGATGTAGAAAATGATGAGAAGGTGTTCGTTTTTGCGCCAAAACCCACTGGTATGAAATCGTTCTTGGATGATTTGGAAATAATCGATCATACCAAGCGTGATGCGTTCCTTGGCTACCAATTCATCTTGCGAGTTGCGCCGAAGCGGACTTGTCTTCAACTCGACACCCAAGGATTCGAAATCCGGTCGGGCTTCGTTGTTGACTTGAAGTCCAAAGTGATACACTTCAATTAGTTGGCCCAGTCGTCCTTTATTGGATTGGTTGCCGGATTCTAAAACCGGATACTTCTCCGCCATGGTGCACCCAATCAGCTCCTTGGCTTTCGCCACAATTGATTCCA
This sequence comes from uncultured Flavobacteriales bacterium, assembly GCA_905478895.1. Lineage (GTDB taxonomy): Bacteria > Bacteroidota > Bacteroidia > Flavobacteriales_D > Sanyastnellaceae > UA16. Next base: position 1,836 of record CAJQKK010000151.1, read on the forward strand.
TCGTCATCCAGTCCTGAGCTTCAGGGGTTTCAATAGGTTGGGTAATTGTCTCTTGATGAGGGAGAGGAAGTGCTGATCTAGTTGCTTCAGGGATGGATTCCGTGACCTCTTCATTCGCCTGTTTCGAGAGGCGGAATAGTTGGGAGATCCATTGCAGTAAAGATTTTAGCCAAGCCACGACAGGAATTTAAAACAAATAGCACCAGCATCCCCCTGCTGTCGAAAACGCGTTCAAAACTCGCGCCCTCGTGAACCCTCAACATTCCGACCAACGTCGGATATTCGAGGAGTGAAAGAGGGAAAAAGCACAACGAAGAAAGGAGGGGGGCAAGCCAAGCCGGAAAAGCTCAAGGTCATTGAATTGTTTGCCGGAGTCGGCGGCTTTCGCTTGGGGCTGGAAGGTTGGCAGGGAAAGGCGCCGTGCTCGAATTACCGCTTTCCATTGCGTGCGTCGAACGAGGGCGGATACGAAGTGGTGTGGAGCAACCAGTGGGAGCCCAGCACCAAACGCCAACACGCCAACGAGGTGTACGAGAACCGTTGGCCCGATGCCGGCCACTGCGGCGATGATATCGGCACGGTAGCCACCAAGGACATCCCCTATCACGACATGCTCGTGGGCGGATTCCCATGCCAGGATTATTCCGTTGCGACTACCCTCAAGAACTCCAAAGGCCTCAAAGGCAAGAAGGGCGTGCTGTGGTGGGAAATTGAACGCATCATCAGCGAGAAGGGCCGCAAAGGGCCGCGCTACGTCTTCCTCGAAAACGTCGACCGCCTGCTCAAGTCGCCCGCCAGCCAACGCGGCCGCGACTTCGCCATCATTTTGGCTTCGCTCGCGGACCTCAACTACGCCGTAGAATGGCGCGTCATCAACGCCGGCGACTACGGCATGCCCCAACGCCGCCGCCGCGTCTTCATCATGGGCTACCGCAAGGGCACCCCGGAGTACGCGCGCCTCAAAAAGCTGAAGGCCAAAGGCGATTGGCTCGAATCCGGCGTCATCGGCGAGGCGTTTCCCATCAATTCTGTTCCGGTCGGCTCCGTGAATACGGGAGAGCTCGTGGGGGATTTGGCCGCCATCAGCAAGGACTTCAACACGGAGAAAAAGAAGGCGCTGTCACCGTTTGCCACCGCCGGTGTGATGATCAACCGCGTGTTTTGGACCGCTAAAGCAGACCCGGCCTACGACGACGTCCGCATGACGCTCAGCGATGTCCTCCAACCGCTGAAAGACGTCCCGAAGGAATTCCGTGTGGACAAGGCCGACCTCGAAAAGTGGCAGTACTTCAAAGGTGCCAAACGCATCCCGAAGGTCAACAAAACCCTCGGTTACGAGTACATCTTCTCCGAAGGCGCAATGGCGTGTCCGGACCCGCTGGACAAGCCTTCCCGCACCATCATCACCGGTGAGGGCGGCGCAACGGCCTCCCGCACCAAGCACATCATCCGCCTAGGCCGCACGTGGCGCCGGCTCACACCCATCGAGCTCGAGCGCCTCAACATGTTCCCGGACAACCACACCGAGTGCACCGACGTTTCCGACGGCCGCCGCGCCTTCTTCATGGGCAACGCCCTTGTCGTTGGTGTTATAGAACGCATCGGTACGGCACTCCTCGAGTCGATGCGTGAATCCGATGTTTCTCCTCGAAAGGCTTCAAAAAAGGCTATTGCGGAGTAGCCTCACCACCGCACCCCCTCCTTCAATTCATCATGTGGCAGATGAATTCGACTTGTATTTTGCAGGAAGGGCAAATGGAGAGGGGGCCGGCGCGACCGCAACGGCGTTGCCAAGTCCACTTCGGGCTTGAAAAATGGATCCAATCCAATTTGTCAGCGGGACGTGCACACCGCGGGCAGGCTTCATTCTCTTTGAATTCGGCGGCGGGCAGTTTGTCTCCCATGCAGTCAATCACATTCCTCCACGGGAAATGCGTTTGTTGGTAGTCGGTGTTGGGAACAAAGCCGAACGGGTTGTCTTCCAGCGGCCGCTTGTCGGGTTTGGGAATCGGCGCCCTCAACTGATGCAGTTCCTTTTTGAATTGATAAAGGAAATACGCGATGATGGCGCAAGCGATGAAGCCGAGAATCGCAATGAACATGGTGAATCGGTTTGGTGCGTGAAGGTTTTCAACGCAGGATGCGATTAATTTCGTGCCCATGACCACCGCCGGCATCGAATACGAGCTCACGCGCAAACGCGTCAAGAACATCAATCTGCGCATCCACCCGCCCGACGGCCGCGTGACGGTGTCGGCGCCGCGTCGCACGTCCGAGGCGTTCATTGCCGAGTTCGTGGCTGCCAAAGCGCCTTGGATCCGAAAGCAACAAGCGCACATCGCCGCGATGCCGCCCCGTCCCGAACTCACCTACACCCACGGGGAAGAACATGCAT
>CAJQKK010000152.1 GCA_905478895.1 uncultured Flavobacteriales bacterium
GGTAGATTCATGGGTTTCAAGATAGGGATGGGGTACTGAACGATGAATGCCCATATTACCTAGCATATTGCAGAAGAAATTTTTTGAATTAAACCCTCAAAATCCGTGCTATTTTTGATGATTTGATTCTTATCGATATTAATTCTTATCGCATCCCGGAAAGTAATATGCAGCAGTCTGTTTCTCGCAATCCTCTGCAACTGGTCATATTCATCCAAGGCTGCTGATACCAACTCAATTATTTGTGCATTGCTTTGGGTGTTTTTCCGGATATAATCCAACGTCAGGTATTCAGAACCAAGCGGCCTTTCAATTGTTACAAGAGAAAAGAAATCCGAATGTTCAATTGCCTTTTTTGCTTGGCTCACTGCAAGTCGAAACGGATCAGAACTTTCTGCAGCGTGAGACTTTAGTTCAATAAAGTATGATTTACCGTTAGATTGATTAACGATTTCGAAATCATGTGATCCCCACCCCTGATGGATGATCCTTGCAACTATCTTGGAGTTGCATAGAGCTTCAAGAAAGATTTCCTCGACCTTTTCTCCAATTTCTTTTTTAAACTGGAACTGTATTTCATCGTCTCTCAAGTCACTTGCATATTCCAACAGCTTTTCCCTCCCGTTTGGCACTTCATCGAATACCTTGCTCAATGCGCTCAAGTCATCAAGATTCTCTGCAATTGACTTTACTTCAGCGTTCGAAAAGTTTGATTCTGCGAGATATGAAAGAGATTCAAGTTTGCCACTTTTTGCGATAGAAAGAACCTTATCCCTGTTCTCGTCATTGAAGGTCTCTAAAAAAAGTTGAGATTTCTTACTGACAAACCATTTGAATAAATCATTTAACTCACTCTTTTGTTTACCACTTGCAGAAAACCATCTGAAAATCAATTGCAACCCTTCTTGAAAAGATGACACCAAACGTTCATCCTCTGGATATGAGCTAAAGGCATCATCAACATCTTTGGCCAAGTCAGCCTCCACCTTGATCTCTGAGGCATTTAAAATTTCAGGCACTCCATCAAAAAAAGGATCCAACAGAATCTCACAGTAATTTTTGCCTGTGAGAACATTATAAACCTCAATCAATGACCGATCCAGTCTTCTATCGTAATTCAAATTATCCTTGCGACGTAGAAGATCACCAAGCTGATTCGGAATAATCTTATACCTATCCAAAAGGCTCGGATCCATAACTTGAATGAGGACAATAAAATCTTTCAACCATTTTTTGGCATCCGGAACTCTTTGTTCCAATCCTTTGATAGTCCCAAGTTCATCAATTTCCTTCGCTAAATCTTTTAATTCGTACTTGCAATTCGGGAATATGGCAAAATCTAGATTATCGAACCAAGACCTGAAATCGTCTGCAACGGGTACGATCGAAGGATTGAACTCTTTACACAGATTATAAAAAAAATCCAGCTGACCTTTTTTTACATCTTCTAAAGTAAAATAGGGGATTTGCGCAAGGGAAAGTTTGACATAGCCGTCTTTGGTACTCACAACGGCAGACTCGAGTAAATGATTCTTAATTGGCAAAATGAACTCTTGTTTGAACCATGTTTTCTCGGCATAATCCCCAATAAAATTAGTCAACTTACAAACATTGAACAACCCATCCACTTCGCTTTGCACGAGTCGATCGACAAGCTTTTTGTAGGCAATTTGCGCGTGCGACATTACTCTTCTATTCTGATGGCTATTATTCGTCAATCGAATGCCATTCCTCTCTGTTTTTGGCGAAAATTGATTGCTATTTATTGCGATTGGCGATGCGAAATCCTCGGTCCCTATCATGGGGAGGGAGCAAAATAATTTAGTCAAATTCTTCGGATATGCCTGAACTCTACCTTGGTTCAGTTCTACAATTACACTCGCCTCTCTGAAAGTTTCTATACTGAATTGCCTTTCCATTGATTCAACTTTTGCCGAGGGTACGCGGCAGGTTTCTATATCGACAAGAAAATTGCTCCCATTTCTTTTCTGCAAAAATTTTCTTGTTGAATAATCGATGTAACCTACATCGATATTGACAAGAGTCACGCTTATTACCTTGGGCATAAATGCGAGCGTATAAGGCAACATATCCATAATGTATGTGACCCCTGGCTCGACTGCTTGACCAGACCTGATTCCCGGCAAGGTATCTTCTAAAAAGTATGTGAAAGTTGTATCAAAATTGCCTGGCATGAAGTCTATTGATTCAAGACTATCACTCAATCCCTTCGATGATTCTATTATTGACTTTTTTAGTTTTTCTTTATCCGTAAACCCAGTTCGATCTAAGCAAATCCTGAAGCTACAATGCTGATTGGATTCTTCGAATTTCATCACTCCCGTCAATTCAATTCTTGCGGATAGGACATGCGTCGAAATAAAACCGGTTCCAAATTGTCCAATTGTATCTTTTTTTGAATCGTCCTCCTCATCTTTTCCTGAGTCCGGTGCTATCAAATTTTCTGCATCATTAGGACTAAATGGTTTGCCATTATGCTTGAATACAATCTTCTTTTTATGGAACTCTAAAACCACTTCAACTTCATCGTTATAATCGGATGCGTTCTGCAATAATTCCCAGAACCACCTTCTTTGCAACTTTTCAATATCAGAGGGAATACCCTCAATCTTCTCTAATATGCGCTTCGCAGGTACATTCAAACGCTGTTCTTCCCGCGCCTTTTCCAATTCGCTATATATACTCATTGACTCAGTTCTTAATATGATTCTTCCAAATCTCCCTTTCAATGCAAATTTTCAGAGGAGCATTATTTTAAACGTGTTCCTACAAAAACTAAAGCATTTACTTCACGTTTTCAACCTACAAGATTAAGTTTAATAATCAGTTGCGTGAATCATCAAGCCCCCAATTCCTCCCACTCTCTTGCAATCGACCTCGCAACTTTGCAACTACTTCCGGTGGTGAAAGCACGACGGCTTGGGGCTGGCGCATCAAAATTTGTTGTATGAACTCCTCGTTGAGGTGAACCCTGTATTTGACGATGGGCCATTTGTCCGGGCCCCAAAATCGATTCGTTACTGTAAATGACCCGTGCAGCGGTTTGGTTCTCTCGTAATTCAATCGGTCTGGACTGAAAGCCACCTCAATCGGGACTGGGCGTTTCATGCGCGACGGCGTTTCCCAAACGCCCTTTGGCCAACTCGGACCCACGAGGTATTCGAACACCTCAGCGTCCCAATCCGCTATTGGACTTGGTTTGTACTCGAGGAGCGGCCGCTCTTCTTTCGACGCCTGTTCCAGTTGGCTCATTGGAATCACACGAACCTCTTGAATCCGATCCAACGACAGCGTGGAGTAGGGATTCGACAATCGTAACTCCGCAAAATCGGGATTGGGATTGTGTCCAATGCAGAACCATCGGTTGTTATACTGTTTCAGCACATAGGGATGGAAATAGGCCTCATACTTTGGTTTGCCAAACGGCTGATACACCGCCTGCACCACGCGCCTGTCCCCGATGGCTTCTGCCAACACTTCGATGTACTTGGCGCCTTTATATAATTGAACCACACTATCGAATTGCACGGGCGCGCCGGGCTCCTCGATGAAGGCGTCGCTGATGGGTTTGGCCTTGGGACTGAACAGGCGGAGGAGCGAATTGAACGGATTGGTCGCGTACTGACCCTGCGTAACGAAGCGCATCTGATCAAGCGAGATGAAGCGGCGCAATTTTCGGAGCATCAACTTGACATCGTTGGCCTCGTCCGGACTGAGCCCGGCATGGTGGCGGCTTTGAAATGGGTTCTCGTAACAATACGTCGCACCCTTTTTGTAGCGACGCTGCATCTTGATCTCAACACCGAATTCTTTGCGGAGGACGTTGAGGTCTTCGCGAATGGTTCGTGGCAAGACTTCGGTCAACTCGAACTCAGCGTCCGCAGCGTCCGCCTGCATGTCCAATCGCTCATTAAGGTCATGAGTAAGTTCATCCAACGTCAAAGGTGAAACACTGGCCTCGCGCAATAGCTGGTCCAATATTTCCAAGCGCAGAGCGGGGCGTTTCGATACGGGCATTTTCAAATATACAAATTAAATGACATTTAGAGTGTCATTTAACTACAAGTTCTTCACGGAATTTTGCGGACATGAAACAGCACACATTCGACCACCTCGAGAAAGATTGCCCACGCTGCGATGGGGCAGGCTACTTTCCAAAATTCCGACACATTGAAAACGGCAAATGCTTTCGATGCAAGGGATCCGGCTTTGCGAGCTATGCATTATTGCTACCGATTGAGTCCATTCGGAAATTCCAATTGATTGAAGGGTGTGAAAACTATCACGCAGAAGTTTTGCTGACAAATCGACGAACCAAATGTATTCCCATTGTCGGAGGCGAATCTTCGATTGAAAAACTATCCCCTGACACTGCACTCGGCGAACTCTACTTGATGTGCCACAAAGAACACGGTCTCTTCTTCATGCCCAAAAACTTGCCATTGATTGAGGAGGACGGCGACGACGAAGATGACTACTACTACAATTCCTATGAGCCGG
>CAJQKK010000153.1 GCA_905478895.1 uncultured Flavobacteriales bacterium
TCGCAACATCTCACGACCATCCAATCCGTAGACAATACATTCGACAGGCATCTGAAAATTGCCGCGCGCTATGGTAATCTGTGCATTTGCCGGATTGGGCATCATCGACCAACTTGGAGCATGAACAATCGTTTCAATGCCCACCGTGTAAGACTCCATCCAAACGGAAAATGAACCCTCCTGTGTGATGGGCTCGCCACCTGTCGTTGTGTCAAATGTGGTTTGAGTCAGATTTGCAAAAGCGACAAGTGGATAGTCCGCCGCAAACCAATAATCCCCCTCCGAAAAAATCTCGTAGGTCCCGAGAAATGTAGAGTCTCTCAAATATTCACTCACTGAGATGCGATAAGCATCTTCCAAAACCTGTCCCCCCGGCAGTGTCAAAGACCCCTGAGCCACACAGTTCGTAGAAATCGTGCCCGAACGCTCAAATGTGATTCCCGCCGCTCCAAACGTCGCGGCAAAAGTATCTTCCCAGCTGTCATCAACATTGAATGGCAATGGGAAAAATTCCTCCGGGTCCGTGTAAGCAACAATCAACTGATTCTCAAACCCTCCCAAGAATTGATATGCGCCATCGTATGCGTAATAGGTGGTCGCGTTTCCCGCCTCAAGGCCAATCTCTGCATTCGCGAATGATTTGCCAAAACTGGTGCTGTCTGTGCTCACAAAGTTTGCCGACGATGACTGCAACGTGGTCGTACCCGAAAAGTCCCAGACCTGCCCGGTCGTTCCTACATCCTCTGGTATCGTTAAATACTCACCAACCCCCTGGGTGAAAAACTCGCCCGGTTCAGGAGTGGATAATTGCAACTGTGCATTGAATGTCGTTGACAGAAGGGCTGCTGTGCAGAGAAGAAGGGCGTTTTTCATTCAGGTTAATTTTGCGACAAAGTTAGGTTAAGTAAGAGACTTGTAATAAGTCTGAATGACTGCTGAGGCGCGAGTAACGGTGTTCGGTCACTCAGCGGCAACTTCCTCAAACCGTAAAGCAGTGAGGTGATCAACCGTACAGTTTTTATTGCTCATGCGAGCTTAAGGACAGAGTCTATCAAGCGAAACGAACGCAGATTCAACGTTGGATCACCAAGCGCTGGACTTGCTGATTTTTTCCCAACTGAACCATAAACACGCCCGCTGCGAGTTGGCTCACGTCCAGTCGACTCATTTGCATGCCAGGACGAATCAACTCTCGCATCATTTCACGGCCATCCAGTCCGTAAACAACGCATTCCACAGGCGATTGGAAATTGCCCCGCAAAATGGTCACTTCATCTCTCGCAGGGTTGGGCATTATCGACCAACTTGGAACTTGATCAACCGTCTCAAGTCCCAAGGTGTATGACTCCATCCAAACGGAAAATGAACTCTCCTCTACAATGGGTTCGCCCCCAATAGTCGTGTCAAACGTGGTTTGGGAAACATTTCCGAAAACTGGTCGAGGATAATCCTCCACAAACCAATAGTCTGCTTCCGCAAAAACTTCGTACGTACCCAAGAAAGTGGAATCCATCCAATATTCGATCATGTTGACGCGGTAAGCATCTTCAAAAACTTGGCCTCCCGGCACTGTCACTGATCCTTGAGCCAAACAACTCGAAGACACCGTGCCTTCCCGTTCAAATGTGATCCCTGCCGCACCAAATGTAGAAGCAAACGTATCTTCCCAGTTATCACCTACGTTAAATGGCAGCGGGAAATATTCCTCTGGATCTGTGAACGAAATAACCAATTGGTTCTCCACTTCTCCGAAGTATCGAAACGCATCATCGTACGAATAATAAAACTTACTATCTCCCAACTCAAGAGCAATTTCTGCATTCGCAAACGACTCACTAAAATCTATGCTGTCCACATTTAAAAAGCCAAAAGAGGCTGACTGCGATACAGCGATTCCCGAAAAATCCCATGCCTGTCCCGTCAATCCCACATCCTCTGGTATCGTAATGTAACCACCAAGACCGACCGTGGTAAATTCCCCGGGCTCGGGAGTGGATAATTGCAGCTGTGCATTGAATGTCGTTGACAAAAGGGCTGCTGCGCAGAGAAGAAGGGCGTTTTTCATTCAGGTTAATTTTGCGACAAAGCTAGGTTAAACCAACGCCCATAAAGATTGCTTGCTCCTTGAGCAAAGATCTGAAACCAAAAAACGCCTCCCAGAGAGAGGCGTTTTCTTGCAAGTTTCCTTGCTATCTGTACCCGGAGTGGGAATCGAACCCACACTCCGTTAGGAACACGAGTTTGAGTCGTGCGCGTCTACCAGTTCCGCCATCCGGGCAAGCGGAGGACAAAAATAGCAAAGGATTTGTAGTAATCTGCAATTATCTGCACGTTCTTCGCGCGGCGAAACGTTTATCCCTTCGCGCGACCCTCATGAACGGCATCAGAAACATTGCGATTATCGCACACGTTGACCACGGAAAGACTACGCTTGTAGACAACATTATCCATCAGTGTCAAGCAGTTGACACTCGGAAAGAAACCGGTCAACTCATTCTTGATAACAACGATCTCGAACGTGAACGAGGCATTACGATTCTCTCAAAAAATGTTTCTGCAAACTGGAAAGGTGTCAAAATCAACATCCTTGACACACCTGGTCACGCCGATTTTGGTGGCGAAGTGGAGCGTGTTTTGAAGATGGCCGACGCTGTTTTGTTGGTCGTCGACGCTTT
>CAJQKK010000154.1 GCA_905478895.1 uncultured Flavobacteriales bacterium
GTGCATCATTTGCGCCATCAAACCATCCGGCAAAAAGCTAGAACCGCATGCGTGCATTGCACGATCCACGCGCGGGCCCAAAATGAAGTCAATGCCCGCTTCAATCCACGCATCTCCTTGGATGTATGGCTCCAGTGCTTGTCGGTACGTGATCTCTTTTAAACGGGCTTCGTCCTTCTGACAATGCGGTTCAAAACGATCTCCCCATGCATTTTGCAAGGCACTGAGGGCCCGGGTACTGCAATTGTCGTGGAGAAACTTGTAGGAGTAAACCCGATTTTCAGGCAGGTGATTCCATTCCAAAAAGGCAATCAGCACCCGAGCGTCGTCTGCGCTAATTTCAAGGACTTGCTCCAAAATGGCTCGATTGGCCGTCAAATATTCACGCTGAAACGCAGCGAATGGAGCTTTGGCCAGCCGATAATCCAACTGGCCGCGCATGAAACGCGCATAAAAACCCTCGCTGAATTGGAACGTGCCATAGTTGTACGTCCAATCGACGGGTGGTGTCTGTCCCCAATCTGTAATCCGAATGGCCGTGTGCCCCCACGCACTGTACAATTCAGGACCGGGTGAACCGGTCAAAATTGAAACTTGAACATCGTCGGACCAAGACGACGCAGCGGCACTGTTCACTGCGGAGGCACCGTTGGATGCTCCAAAGGAACAAAGCAGCAGCACCGCCATCATCAGCCACTTGGTTCCCTCCTTGACGCCTTGAGAAAGTTGCTGCGCCGCACCCGCAAGCCACACTTTGCGATACGGCGAATCAGGTTTTTGCTCCGATTGAATTTCAATGATGAGCTCCCCTCCCGCCATGGTCACCTTGCGCAAGTGCGCTCCCCCCCTTCGATTAAAATCGGCAATAGCCGCTGCAGCGGCTCCGGTGCCGCATGCTTTGGTTTCATCCTCTACGCCCCGCTCGAAGGTGCGCATTTGCAGTGCTGCCGGACCCGAATGAGCAACAAAATCTACGTTGACGCCATCCGGTGCGTAATGCGCTTGGTTCCGAATGCCCTGTCCGCGTGAGGAAACATCAAACGCATCCAATTCGCTCGGTTCGATCCATTCAATGTGATGAGGACTTCCCGTGTCGACAAAATCAGCTAATCCTGAGGAGCTCGCCCAATGCGGCGCTTTGATCGGCGGATTCACATCCATCAGTTGAACAGCCGGTAATTCGAGCTCAGAATGCCATTTCACCGCGTGCACACCATCGCATGCATGCAAAACACCTCCCTCAGGCTCCATCCATCCCTGGGTGCGCAAAAAAGCAAACAAAGCACGGCTACCATTGCCGCAAAACGAGCGGGATCCGTCAGCATTGAGGTAATCCATTTCCCAGGCATCGCACTTTCCTGAAGCATCTAGATCTGTGCGCGGTTGAAAAAAAATCACCCCATCCGCACCGAGGCCCTGCTGGCGGTCGCACCACAAAGCAATGTCCTCCGCCTTGGGCAATTCCGGCCATTCACGTTGATCTAACAAGATGAAATCATTGCCCGTGCCTTCCCATTTCCAGAAATTGAAATGCATAGTGACGAAGGTAGCCCATCCGGACTGCGCTATCTTTACCCAGTCGTCTAAAATTCAAACCGTTGTCAACCATCGAAACTGGCGTAAAAGCACTCATCCATGCATTTGAGACCATGAGCACTGCGCGTGCCATGAGCGATTTGTATGAAGCGAATGCACGGCTCACCTCCAAATATGTTCATGCATGCTCTCGTGGCCATGAGGCCATTCAATGGGCAGCAGGTCGTTTGCTTGGCGAACAGGATTATGTGAGCGCCTATTACCGCGATGACTGCCTTTTGCTCTCATTGGGCATGGAACCGGAAGAATTGATGCTGCAGTTGCTGGCCAAGGCTGACGACCCCTTTTCTGGAGGACGAACGTATTACAGCCATCCGTCGCTCAACCAGCCAGGACTCCCTCGGATTCCACATCAGAGCAGTGCAACAGGCATGCAAGCCATTCCTGCGGCAGGAGTCGCAATGGGCGTTCAGTACCGGGAAGTACGGGGCTTGGGACACGACCGTGAGGGGGAAGCACCGGTGGTGATTTGCTCCATCGGAGATGCAGCCATGACGGAAGGGGAAGTAAGCGAGGCGCTTCACATGAGTGATTTGAAGGAGTTGCCAATCATCTGGTTGGTGCAAGACAACGAGTGGGACATTTCCGCGCATGCTTCGGAAATTCGATCCCACGATGTGAGCACGCTGATCAAGGCCTTCCCCCAAATCAAAGCCTTCGAAATCGATGGTGCCGATACGGAAGCGAGCATGGAGACCATGCAATCCGCTTTCGATCACGTCCGAAAACACCGAAAACCCGTGATGGTTCATGCCCATGTCCCATTGCTCGGGCATCACACCAGTGGCGTTCGCAAGGAATGGTACCGTGATGATCTTGAAGCGCATGAAAAACGCGATCCCATTCCAAGGTTGCGAAAGCGACTGGTAGCGCTGGGAATTGAAGAAGATGAATTGAATCGCATCCAACGCGAAGCGACGAACAAGGTGCAAGAACAATTTGACAAGGCGCTCTTGAAGCCGGATCCAACACCGGAAAACCTCTTGGCACACACACTTGCTCCAACGAACATTACGGAGGAAGAAGGCCAACGGATTGGGGACGATGACGAACCGACCCTCATGGTGGATTGTGCGCTCCACGCCATGCAAGAAATCTTGGCCGAACACCCCGAAGCGTTGCTCTACGGACAAGATGTAGGAGGCCGACTGGGTGGCGTTTTTCGGGAGGCCGCCACCTTGGCGCAGAAGTTTGGCGACGACCGGGTATTCAACACTCCCATTCAGGAGGCATTCATTATTGGCTCCACTGCCGGAATGTCCGCTGCCGGATTGCGCCCCATCGTGGAGGTGCAGTTTGCAGATTACTTGTGGCCGGGACTCAATCAATTGTTCACGGAATTGAGTCGCAGTTATTTCCTCTCAAATGGTCAATGGCCCGTTCACAGCGTCATCCGGGTTCCCATTGGGGCCTATGGATCGGGTGGTCCTTACCACAGTTCCAGCATTGAATCAGTATTGGCCAACATTCGGGGCATCAAAGTCGTCTATCCTTCGAATGGCGCGGACCTCAAAGGGCTCTTGAAATCCGCTTATTACGATCCCAATCCCGTTGTCGTCCTGGAACACAAAGGTTTGTATTGGTCCAAAATTCCCGGCACGGAAAGCGCCAAGGTCATCGAACCGGATTCCGCCTACCGCGTGCCCATAGGGAAAGCCCTTCTTGCGCAACCAAGCACCGCTGACGGCGACCCCAAATGCACAGTGATCACATACGGACGAGGGGTGTATTGGGCAAAAGAAGCCATTGAAGGGCTCGAAGAACACGTTGAAATCTTGGATTTGAGATCGATTAGCCCCGTTGATTTTGACATGATTTCCGAACGCATCAGCCGCACGCACCGTGCGTTGATAGTGACTGAGGAGCCTGTGCTCAACGGTTTTGCTCAAGCACTTGCGGGGCGCATCAGCACGGAGCTTTTCGCGGCTTTGGATGCACCTATCCGAGTCGTAGGATCCATGGAAACACCTGCCATTCCCTTGAATGAAGCTTTGGAACGGTTTGTGCTCGTCAATGCGGATAAGGTGCGAAAAGCACTGGATGAAACCCTCGCATTTTGAATCGATTCCTCCCCTACCTCCTCCGGAGGAACGCCATTGGCCTCATGACGCTCTTAATTTGTTTGCCGCCAGCCCAGGCGGAGGAACACGGCAAGCCATGGAGCGGAACAATCACCTACGACGTGCAGGCGCTGAATAATGAAGCGTCCGACTGGGATTACTTGCCTCAGACCATTACTTATCACACCAACGGAAAGGCCTGGAAAATTGTAGAACAAGGGACCAGTTTCGAACGCATTTGGATGGGGAATTTGGACGAGGAAAAGTTTCACGTGCTTTTCCATTTTCTGGGGCACGCAGTGGAATTATTGGAACCTTGTCCCGCTGCTTCTGATGACCCGAACGGGGAGTGGTACGATGCTGCGGCGCCTTGCCCATGGGCTGTGCTTGCTTTGCCCAAATCCTGCACCCTTCGGGATGGTCCGGCTACGTACCGCATTGCCGTCCGTGAAAAGGTCGATCGGGCAGCCAAGGACTGGAAACGAACGTTTTTCGAACTGCCGGAGGAATACGAGCCAATGGACCGTCTTTCCCTCGCGGCCTTGATGTCATCGCTTTCTCCCAGCGAAGATTGATAGTCAGCAACTTACTTCCTCAATAGAAGCAACCTGCACCCACAATCACGCAGATTCTGGAAGGATGCGAACAAATCCGTCCATCGCCGGGTCATATTGCCATGACGCAGGCGAAGAAAAGCGAGTGGATTGTAGAAAGTTGCCGCAAAGAAGCCCCGGATGCTATGCGCATCAAATTGCGGCGCAAGCACAACATTGGTCACGCGCCCATCGCCTCTCAACCGGGCGCCAGCGTTGAATTCCTATTGCCGACCCGTCCGCGACTCAACCGCTGTTACTCGCTCATTTCAACCATTGATTCTGACGCGCCCGAGTTCATCGTAAAAGATGTCAAAGGTGGAATCGCTAGCCAGTTTTTTCATGAACAACTGAAAACCGGTGATACACTCGAAATGCGAAGCGTTCAAAACAACCTTTGGAAGGACGACTGGAGCGAGGAACCGAAAACCTTCATTTGCTTCGCTGGAGGAATCGGGATCAGTCCCGTTTATAGTCTGCTTCGGTGGGGGCTGCAAAACCCAGGAATCCCTGCGCACTCGTTTCGGGTGTTTTATGGTTCGCGTACGCCGCGTCATGCGCTGCTCGCAAAAGAATTGGATGATCTAAAGTCAAATGACCGATTCGAACTGCACCGACTCTTTTCCGAACGTTCCAATTCAGAGGAAGATACCTTGGGACACATCACGAAGTCCCAAGTCAGAAAGTGGTTGACCGACAACCCGGAGGCCAGGACCGCAGAATATGTGATCAGTGGACCTTTTGGGATGATGCAAAACGTGCACGACGTTTTGGACGAATTGAACATCCCCGCTTCACAACGGCACACCGAATACTTCACCGACCGCATCATTCAGTCCCAGCAAAATGTGCTCGGATCAGAAGCAACAAAAATACAAATACGGCCAAAATGCACGATTGAAATTGAGCAAGATTCGGGCATTCAAACCTTTACGATGCACGGCGACGGCAAGTCCATTTTGCGCGCCGCTTTGGAAGCGGGCTTGGACGTTCCTCACTCGTGCAGAGGGGGCATTTGCCTTTCTTGCCAGGCACAAGTGATTGATGGTGAAATCGTGCGAGATGGAGTGAGCGGTCTATCCGAAAGTGAGAAATCTGACGGCAAAATTCTTTGCTGCCGAACGCAACCCAAGACCAGCCAGCTCAAGTTGAGATTTGATCGCTGATTCGTTGCCAAACAACATTCATTTGTGACTGGAATCGCGCTGTTCAATGGCTCAACCCTAGCGCTCGTGCCGGTATGACAAAGGACTGACAATTGGCCGTGGCTCTTCCTGGAATCCCTCTGTAAATTTGCCTTTGATATTCACCCAAAACAAGAAGATGCTGCACCACCCTTTCCGCTATGCAATGCTGATGGCCCTAACGGCAATCGCTTTTACAAACAGCCACGCACAAACGGTCATTGAAGATTCGTTCTCCTTGGAAGCGGGGTATGAAGACATGGCATTTTACAGCCTAGAAACTGGCGTCGTAGCCCAAAGTCCACTGGCGGATTGGCACATTGCCTTGGACATACGCCCCATGGGGAGCACTGCTCGCATCAATTGCGGCACGGGAATGAAGCTGTACCCTTATGGCAATCTTGAGCAATGGTTGAATGTTGATTTCGAGAATTGGGTCGCCCCTGCACCATTGCGCAACGACCATTCCGATTGGTCGAATGCCGCTTTCGCTCAAGGCGGAGACGGAATGTTCGACCTCGGTTGGGGCGTCTATGACGTCATCACTCATGAGGTGGAATCGGACAAAATGTACCTCATCGAACTTCCAGATGGCACCTGGAAGCAATTCGCTTTGCTCTCCCTCATCGATGGAGTTTATGAATTCCAAGTGGCGGACATCGACGGAGCCAATGAGACGCTGCTTGCAATCAACAAGGCAGACTACGAAGGCAAGCTGTTTGCATATTGCAACTTAAGCACCGGGCAAATCTTGGATTTGGAGCCCGACGCGCCATGGGACTTCCAGTTCTTGACATACACCGAGGACATTGGAGAAGGCACCTATTATGCCGTGGTCGGCGCTCTGGCTCATCCCAACGTCATGGTCCAACAAGTTGATGATTTGTACGATCCCTACACAGACGGTGATTATAACATAGATTCATTTTCGCTGGCCACGAATGAAGTCGGCTACGATTGGAAAAGCTACGTACCGGGCGCCGGCTATGCCTTGGAATCCAGCCGCTGTTATTTCGTTTCTGCGAATGATGGAACCGTATGGCGCATGGTGATGACGGGCTTCGATGGCGCTTCTACAGGCAACATCAGCATCGGAAAAGTGGAAGCAACCGTTTCATCTGTCGTTGATCCAAAGCAATCTTTGGCAATCCAAGCGTTTCCAAACCCCATTGAATCCGGACAAAATCTGACCCTGCAAGCGCCGCAACAATTTGAGCAAGCAACTTTCCGAATTTGCACCTCTTCCGGAGCCACTGCTGCGCAGTTCCAACCCACGCAATTCCCTTGGACCATGAATACGTCCAACTTGGTGCGCGGTTTCTATTTCGTCGAAGGCATCAATGCAGAAGGCAACCGGATTCAATCCCGATTCGTAGTCGACTGATCCCAGCGCAATGAACCCCCACTCGCTCTATCCTGCACTTTGTTTGCTTGTGTTGACGTGTTTCGCTCCTTCTATGAAGGGTGCAAGTGCCGCCACACCTTTGGCCGACAGCAGCTTGATCGAGATGACCAACCGCCTCTTCGAAATCGACTTGGCTACGGTGACGGGAGAAGCGTCGGGGACAAAAGAGCAGGACGCCATGCGCAATATCCGCACCATTCGTGCGGCAGAATTTGCCAAGCTTGGAGCTCATTCGCTCCGCGATCTCATGCGCTCGCAACTGAACTTCGACATTTCGCAAGATCCCATCCTCGGTGCTGCTATGAAGATGAACGGCCTCGGAGGGAGAAGCGTCAATGTGCTCGTTGATGGCGTTCCATTGACGGGTCGGATGAACGACAATATCGACCTCAGCCAAATCACGTTGGACAATGTGGATCGCATAGAAATCATCGATGGTCCCATGGCAGTGGAATACGGCACCAATTCACTGGCCGGAACCATCAACATCATTACCCGTACCGACATCGCTGCGGTTGCTGCAATGGAAGCCACCGTGCAATATGAAAGCGTCGGTGTTCAATCCCAGTCCGTTGGGTTGTCGTCGAATCGAAAAGGCAGGCACCACTCATTGCACCTATCGCGCTACTACTTCGATGGCTGGTCGCCATCCGATGCCAATTGGGACGGCTTTGCCGATCACCTGGCGGACTCAACGCGCACGCAACTGTGGAATCCAAAGCTCCAACACACCCTTAGCTGGAAAACACAATACCATGTCGGAAACTGGCTGATCAAGCCACGCTTCAATGGAATGTTTGAGCGCATCGACAACAAAGGCGCCCCCCGCCAACCCTACGGGCAGACCGCCTTTGACGATCGGTATTTGACCCAACGCTGGATGCCAACCTTGGAAGCAAAGCACTATGGACCGGACGGCTCCACCTGGGAGGCTTTCGTTTCTTATCAACGGTTTTGGAGGTCGCGCGAGGCATTTGCTACGGACTTGACCAACCTCGAAACCAGCCCACTGGAAAACGAATCACAGGACACCACGACCATGCATTCCTTTCAGAGCCGAGGAAGCGGTGATGTCTGGGGCATCGGAATGTTGAAGGTTCGGATGGGCTGGGACATGAACCATCAAACGCTCACCAGTCAGCGAATGTCGGGTGCAACAAAAACCATGTCCGATGCCGCACTCTTTGCGCAAGCCCTTTGGGAAAGCAACCGGTTTCGCGGGCAATTTGGATTGCGAAAGGCGTACAATACGCAATTCGCCGCGCCCTTCCTTCCCAGCATTTTAGGACGCTGGAAAAACGGCCCGCAACGTTTCAGGGTTTCCTATGCCAAAGGCTTTCGTGCCCCAAGTCTGAAAGAATTAAATTTCCGCTTTGTAGATGTCAACCACTCCTTGTATGGCAATGAAAATCTAGTGCCGGAAACGTCCCACTTCACGCAGCTGGCTTACGACTGGGAGGACGAACGTGTGGCGTTTTCTTCGCAGATTTTTGCCAATTTTGTGCGCAATCAAATAGGCCTCGTTGACCAACTCGACGGCACATTCCGATACCAGAATTTCTCCCAATTTCAATCCCAAGGACTGAAATTGAATGGACAAGTCCAGCTGAATCGCTGGCAGCTGCATGCTGCATCGAGTTGGATCAGTTCGCAACAACAAATTGGAGCATCCGGAGAGGCGTTCCCGCGCTTTTCCGCGATTGAATGTGCAACACGCCTGGAATGGAGCAAGAGCAAATCGGTTCATTTTGGCACTTCAATTCGATGGATTGGCCCCACACAACGTGTCGTGAGCAGCGATCTCGAATCGATTCAGCAGCAAAGCACGGAAGCCTACTCATGGATTGACGCACACATCGAGTGGTCTGACCCTGCCGCACGTTGGCGATTGACCGCGACCGCCAAAAACATTACGAATGTGACCGCCATTGTTGGCGCCACAAATGATGCGGCTCATTCGCCTGCTGCCAACCTCATGTCTTGGGGACGGAGTTTCAACCTCCGTGTCCAGTACCGAATCGAATCCCGTACCCCATGAATCGACTGCTTCGCCCCATCGCAACGTCTTTCATTGCCGCATTCATTGTTCTTACAAGTTGCGTGGAACGAGAACTCCCCATCCCGGCACGCACGCCGGGATCAGTCAATCTGATTGAGGCGAATGTCGGAGTTGATTATGAGACACAATTGTTTTTCAGCTTGAAGGAAAACCGCATTGAAGCTACCTGCCAACAGCGGGACTGGTGCATCGCCTTGCGCGAAAATAGCGGCGCCACCGCGATGATGACCAATTCGGGACGCGCCATGAAAACATACCAGACCGAAGCGTCAGACTTTCACACTTCCATTAATTTCGATGCGTTGGAAGAGGAGAAGTGGGAAGTGATGGACCCCGCAGGAATGGTGGGTGATTACTACGTGGGCCTCGAACTGGTCGCAAATGAATTGACACTCGTCGACCTGGGGTTGGACGAAGAAAACGAACCCCTCGGCATTGCGCGCGTGGGATTGATTGGTTTGGATGACACCGGTTGGCTTTTGCAAATTGCGGATGCGGAAGGCCTCAACACAGACACGGTGTCTGTGCCAAAGCTCGATGGCTGCGAGTGGCACCAGGTGAGTTTACTCAATTCTTCTACTCATCAAGTCGAACCCCCGGCATCGGCGTGGG
>CAJQKK010000155.1 GCA_905478895.1 uncultured Flavobacteriales bacterium
TTCAGGGTGGCAGGAGACTGTTCAGCCTCTAAATACAGAGGCCTCATGCGTTTGTCAAACACGTGTGGCCAATCCAGTAAATATGCCTCTCATCGAATGCGAGTTTGTGGACATCTGCGGCGTTTGCGAAGGCCCTGGACCGGTATACTCATGTGGTTGTGAAGAGATGCCAGAATGGGCTTGCGATTGCGATGGCAATCAGCTGGATGTTTTGGGTGTCTGCGGAGGAGGTTGTTTGGGAGACTATGATGGAGATGGGGTATGCGACGAGTACGTGCCTGGTGCTTGTAATAACCTCGATATGTGGGAGTATTATGACTATTCCTACGATTTGATTGAAATCGGCGGGCGGTGCTGGTTTAAACAGGACCTTCGGACTGAGTTTTATGCCAATGGTGATTCTATCCCTCATGGATTATCAGATCAAGATTGGATTGATTTGGGAGAGGAACATATAGGTGGGTGGTCCGTTTTTGACGGATATGAGTACAATGGCAATGTATACAATTGGTATACAACAATTGATGAAAGAGGCGTCTGCCCTTTTGGGTGGCATGTGCCCAGCAGAGATGAATTCAAGGACTTAGCAGAGTCGGCTGCATTGATTGCCGGCAGTGGTGGAACTCCGGTGAGTAATAATCATGCACATTATACCTCAATTGTTCTTCGTGACGATTTGACTTGGGGTGGGAGTAATCTTTTAGGCTACAGTGGAACGAAAACCCTGAATAGGAGCACCGGCGGGACGTTTTCCAGCTATAATTACGCAATTAACTTGGCATGGACGTCAGACTTACAAAGCATATCAGCGGCGCGCGTTTTCCGTCTGGATGATGATTTTGACAATGGAGGCTTACAGTTGCTTTACGATCACTTTGAGCCAAAGTCAGAGGGCCTCTCCGTCCGCTGCATTAAAGACCAATGATTATGAAACACTTGCTTACCACGATAGGATGCTTGGTAGCCTTAACCATGAGCGCTCAGACACCATACAACCCCGATGCAGATGGCAACGGATTAATTGGTGTTTCTGATCTGACGAGTCTATTATCCCTTTACGCAAGTAGCTTTTCAACAGGATTCATTGTTGATGATGCAATCACCATAGTTGGGTACACCGAACAAGAGGGAGCAGATGCATGGTACGAAGCACCCAGTAATGTCAATCCATTGGTGTACGTATTAGATGGCACATCACCATCAATATCAGCCAATGCAGACCAAAACTTTCTAATTGAAGCCGACCCTGTCAATGGAACTACGATTCACCTTCTCTCGAAAGGATCTTCAGGTCTCTTGATTCAACAAACGAGCACAGGTGCGTCTTGGTATGTTGATTTGTGCTGTCAAAACAACCAAGTCAATCGGATGTCGTCTATGGTGTTTTGGAACGGTGAATGGTATATTGAACGCTAATTAAAAAAACCCAATGAAATATTTACTTGTAACGATAGGGTGCTTTTTTTGCTTGGCAATGAGTGCATTATCCTTAACAGTTTCTGCCCAAGACGACTCTGTGTTAGATATTATTGTAAGTGGCTCCAATCTCAACACACTGGAAGCTGCAGTTGTTGCTACTGGGTTGGATAGTCCATTGAGCGGAGAAGGTCCGTTCACAGTATTTGCTCCAACAGATGCTGCATTTGCTCTTTTGCCAATAGGCGCACTTGACGCGTTATTAAATGATATTCCTCTCCTCACCGATATTTTGCTGCATCATGTAGTGGGAGATAATGTGCTGTCCTACGATTTTTCTGATGGACAGGAAATCACCACATTGTTGGGTGTAGACGTTCAAGTCACCATTACAGGAGGCGGCGTATTCATCAACCAAGCTCAAGTGATTGTGGCTGACTTGATTGCTGACAATGGCGTAGTTCACGTTATTGATGCCGTGTTAATTACGCAAGCACCAGTTGTTTCGGATGATTTGCCGTGGACTCATCAATGTAGCATTGAAGATTGTGACTCCTGGGTGTTCGACAATGGGTCTTCAATTGTGGGTTCTCCATGGTTCGACATTGACTTGAATTTTGAATGCTCACTAGAGGGGCCTGCTGGACCATACAACCAGTGGGCAGGAGGAATAGGTGATTTTAACGCGGCAAGCGCAATGAACTCAACTACAGCTGATAATGGATTGTTGATTGTTGACTCTGATCTGTTTGGTGCAGATGCCAATTATGATGCGGCATGGATTGAAAACAGCTGGGTTCAGACGGTAGCGCCAATCAATTGCGCAGCAACAGAGAATGTGAAAATTGCTTTTCAAACTCGCTATCGATGCTGGGATAACGGGGCGAGTGATGACAGTGAGAAATGTCTTGTGGAAATATCAAGAGACGGCATCAACTGGCCGGATATAAATACATTTAGCGAATTGGATGGCGGTGTGGATTATGGCAATGGAGTTGTCGTGCCAAGTCGCTGGGAAGTTTTTCCGGGTTACAATACGAATTCACAAACGGATAATCCGAGTTTTGTGGATTTTGATATTTCTTCTGCAGCAGGGCTGCAAGAAGAAGTATGGATTCGATTTCGCTGGAAAGGCACATGGGGCTACAGTTGGGAAATTGATGATATCATAATTTACGAACTTCCTGAAAACGATATTAGAATCGAATCGTACGTCTCAACGACAGACTTTCAAAACACCGGAATTTACGAACTTGGAGCAATACCTATTGATTATCTATCATCCAACCAACAAGCAGCTGTTGACGTCCGAAATGTAGGCTTGCTCGATCAGTCAGGAGTGCAGCTGAGTTTGACTGTCGATAATAGTCTTATTTCGAATTCTTCGCCAACCATGCTTTACAATGGCGAGACTATTACACTCCAGGTACCTTATTCTCTTCAAGAAGCGAGCAGTATCGGTTTCCATGAGATTGGTTTTTCTGTCTCTGGCAATTTACCAGATGCGAATCCAGCAGATAATTTCACTTCTCGCTCTATCGAGATAACAGAACATCAAATAGGCCGTGATAACGGTCAGATGTCAGCTCCGTTTCCTGAAGAAGCGACGGATGATTTTATCGCTCTGAATCCATTTCTTTTTGGGGAAGAAGTCACGATTTATGGCGTTGATGTGGCATTCGTTGAAGGCTCTGAGAGTGGAGCGGAGATTGTAGCTCATTTATTTGACCCAGCTGATCCGAATTACTTAAGTGAGCAATATGGAGGTTTAGTGACAAGTACTGACGTAAAATCGCTTTCGGAAGATATGATGAATACTGGATCTGAGCCAGAGGTTAATTGGTATACGTTGACATTTGACAACCCATTAACTGTGCCTAGCGGAACACCTATTGCCGCAGCTATTGAATCATACGGAGGGATGGGGGTTCAGATATGGGAAGCCCAATACACATACAATAACACCAGCTTTACTTATGGTCCTTTCGGAAGTGGTTCAGCCTATGATTGGTATTACACAAATGAAGTGCCTATGATACGACTGAATCTCGATCCAGAAGCGACCAGCACGGGCAGCACAGGTTGCACTAGCCAAGATGCTTGCAATTTTGATCCAAATGCTGAGGAGGACGATGGGTCTTGCGAGTATCAATCTTGCGCTGGTTGTATGGATGCAGAGGCGTGTAATTTCGATGCGGAATTTTCAATTGCGATTAATGATGAGTGCACATACCCTGGTTGCTCAGACCCTCTGGCAATAAACTATAATGCTGATGCTGGATGTCCTTTAGATTGTATCTATTTGACCTTTGACTGCACCTCTGTTGGTAATGCGGCATGGACGGATGAGTCAATAGGTGTGTTCCCAGATTGGCAAGAAGCAATGGTGGGAGTTGAATGGAGTGGCGATTGGGTTTTCAATATCC